>DATACQ010000905.1:0-13750 GCA_036258955.1 Binatia bacterium | reverse complement strand
CTATGGTTCGTTTCGTGGGTAGCTCTACATGCATTCGCATTCCTCTGATCAGAGTCCCGCAGTAAGCAGGCTTGCGGGCTCAGGATCTTTGTTCTCGAACTCTCCGGCTCTGCCATCGCACATGGTGAGAGAATAATAGAGTCCCTTCTGCTCCAGGAGATCTTCGTGGGTGCCGTTCTCGACGATGCGCCCGCCATCGATGACGCAAATGAGATCGCATTCCCGCACCGTCGTGCTGCGGTGGCTGACAAGTATGATCGTGCGTTTACCTTTGAGAGCGCGCAAACTGTTTCTAATGATCCCCTCGTGGTAACCGTCCTGCGAGCTTGTGGGCTCATCCAAAACCAGGATCGGTGCCTGCGTTAACAAGGCCCGCGCTAAGGCGATACGCTGGCGTTGCCCTCCTGACAAGTTATGCCCGCTCTCTGAAAGTTTCGTTTCATACCCCTGCGGCAAAGCGGTAATGAAAGATTCCGCCCCCGCGAGTCGTGCCGCTTCAACAATTTCGCGTTCCGAGGCGGAAGGTTTGCCGTAGGCGATATTCTCCCAAATGGTCGTGGGTAGAATCACGCTATCTTGGAGCGCCAGCGCCACGTGACGGCGCAAGTCTTTCAATTTTATGGCGCGGAGGTCATGCTCATCGAGGGTAATGCTGCCGGCGCTGGGATCATAAAACCGTGGCAAGAGATTGAGTAACGTGCTTTTGCCGGCGCCACTTGCGCCGACGAACGCGACCGAAGCACCGGGCAAGATGGTCACGTTCAATCCTTTTAGAATCGGCTGGCCCGCGACGTAATGGAAGCACACGTTATTGAACGCGAGAGCGCGGGGCCGAAGCGGCAAATGAATCGCGCCTGGACAGTCTCGGACAACGACTTCTTTGTCAAGTACTTCAAACACTCGTCTCGCGCCGGCCAGGCCGGACTGCAGGCTCATGCCCGCTCCCGTAATCTGGCAGAGCGGATCATACATCATGCCAAGATAACTCATGAAAACCATCAACTCTCCGGGAGAAATGCTCCTCTGGTGAACCAGATAGCCGCCATAGCCGAGTATCAGCGCGCCGTCGAAGCCGAGAATGGCTCCGATGCTCAACGCATAGCCGACTTCTTGTTTATGGATGCTCAACCATGAGCGGATGCATCGGTGCGCGTGCCTGCCAAAGTGGTAAAATTCGTCCTCCTCGCGGCCGAAGGCTTGGATCAACCCGATTGCTGCCATGGAACGTTGCACCGAAGTGGTAAACGCGCTATCCGCTTCTTTCGCTTTACGGGTCCTCTGGCGCAGAGTGCGGCCAAAGTGCACGTTGGCCCAGATCAGCAGGGGAACCACCATCAGAGCAATCGCCGTGAGGGCGCCGTTGCGTGCGATCAAGATGGCGATGATACAGGCGAGAGTGACCGCCGCAAAAGCGACATTCATGATGACGCCGAGCACCATCTGGCATCCGAATGCGTCCGTGGTCAGCCGATAGATGGCGTCGCCGATGGGCTGAGAACGGTGATAACCCAGGTGCATGCTCTGAAGTTTTCGAAACAGATCGCGTCGGACGCGCAGCACACCGTTATAGTTCACACGCGACTGCAGAAGTTTACGTCCGGTGGCCAGAATCTCCTGGACTAAGCGCAAGGAAAGCGCAATCATCGCAAGCCCCGCGATTTGAGCGAGCGGCGACTGCGGCAGCGCCGCCAGGATCAGGCGGTGAGCCCAGGTCGCGTCAGGTGTTGGAGCGATTAAGACATCGATCAGAATCGCCAACGGCCATGCCTGCAGGATCCCGACCAGTGTGGAAAGGCTCGTTAATGCGATGAGCAGAATAATGGCCTTACGGTCTTCCGCGAAATAAGCCACCCCTCGCGCTATATGCAACCCCGCGCTGCTTTTCCACTGATCAAGAAGTTTCCTCATCTTTACGAGAGAATCGGATGGCAGAGAAATGAAGTTTAGAAATCAGCGGGTACGCCGGCCGTGCGGCGGCCTGGCCAGCGGCCAAGGCGAAGTCTTTTGTGCGGGCAGGGCGGGCTTGAATCGGAAAGGATGCACGTTGGCTTCACTTTAGCTGGGCGCGACGTGGTCTGCTCCATCGCGCCCGCGCCATGAATGGAAAATTTTAAGTGATCGGCATCTGCATGTAAATAAAAATGTCACCGAGACCTGAAGTTGCGTTCCCAGAGCCGTTTAGAGTGCTTCTTTCAACGCTTGGCGCGCTGCAAAGTAGCCACACATCCCGTGAACCCCGCCACCCGGCGGGGTAGACGACGAACATATGTAGAGACCCTTTACCGGCGTGCCGTATAGCCGCGCGGTCGGACGGAGAAACAACTGCGCAAGATCAGCAGCGCCCCCGTTGATATCTCCTCCGACGAGGTTCGGGTTGTGTTTCTCCAGAGCAGCCGGAGACATAATGCTGCGCCCCAGCACCACATCGCGAAATCCCGGAGCGAACCGCTCAATCTGATTCTCGATTTTGTCGAGCATATTCTCAGTGGATCCATTCGCTACATGGCAATACCCCCAAAGCGTATGCTTCCCGTCGCCGGCACGCGCCTGATCGAACAGGGATGGCTGGGCCAGAAGCACGAAAGGTCTTTCGGTACTCTTGCCCCCGGCCGCCGCGCGCTCAGACACCGCGATTTCTTCTAAAGAGGCGCCAAGGTGAACCGTCGCTGCTCGCGCGCACTCGCGCGCTTTCCACGGCACAGGCCGGGCCAACGCCCAATCCACCTTGAACGCTCCCATGCCATAGCGATAGCGCTGCAGCTTGCGCCTGAATCCGTCCGGAAGCCGCTCTCCCGCTAAAGCGAGCACTTGCCGCGGCGTCAGGTCACAGAGAATCGCGCGCGCGCGTGACAGTTCAGTGAGACTTGTGATGCGCCGGTTGAGAACGATGTCACCGCCGAGGGAGACGAAATAGGACGCCAATGCCTGGGTAATCCGGTGGGCACCGCCCCGCGGCACGGGCCAACCAAGGGCGTGGCCGGTGATGCCGAGCACCAGCCCAAAGGCAGCTGTAGCGAATTTCTCTAGCGGCAACATTGAATGAGCCGCTAAGCCGCCGAAAAAGGCCCGCGCCCGCTGTTCTCTAAACCGGTTCTCGGCGAAACTTCGTGCCGGGCGGAGACCCAAAAGTCCGAATCGCGCCAGAAGAAGCGGGTGCCGTGGCATGCGCAGCGGAGCGAGCAGATCGCGGTCCAGCAGATCCCAGTGAGAGACCAGCGGCGCCATTAGCCGTATGTACGCGCGTTCATCAGAGCCGAGATAGGCCGCTGTTGCTCGAACCGAACGCTCAAGAACGGCAGCTGTGCCGTCATCGAATGGATGCGCCAGCGCCGCCTCGGGCTGTATCCACTCCAAACCGTGCTCTGCCAGCGGTAAGGAGCGAAAGAACGGCGAGCCGATTGCTAAGGGAAAGACGGCCGAGCAGATGTCTTGAACAAACCCGGGCAACGTTAGCTGCGCCGAACGAGCGCTGCCGCCAATCGTAGCTTCAGCCTCATAGACAACTACGGACCTGCCGTTTTGCGCGAGTGTGATGGCTGCCGCCAAACCGTTGGGCCCGGAACCAATCACGATGGCATCATGATTTCCATCCATGTACGAGTCGCCGCCTAGAACTAGCTTCCCAGCGCTCAGCTCTATAGATTCAGCACGGGAAATTCAGCACGGGATCCCAAAACGTTGCTGCGTCTAAGTTTCTATCAATAGATTAACGCGACGGTATCGAATATTCAGTGCCGCCGCGACTGCAACTTGGCCCGTTAGTTGCGTCTGCAGAACGGCAGAAACTAAGTTAAAACCCCTGAATTTACAAATCGGAGTGTATAAATGTTGCCGTTGGTTTCTAAGACACTTAAGTTTTCCGCCGCTGTGATCGCCGGCCGAGCTCTTTTGCGCAGCGCGCGGCGCATCGACTTCACCGGCCGCACGGTGCTGATATCCGGGGGATCTCGCGGACTCGGATTGGAGTTAGCCCGCGGGTTTGTACGGGAAGGCGCCGCGGTTGCACTGTTGGCGCGCGACGATGTGGAATTAGAACGGGCACAGCGGGAGCTCGAATCGCTCGGGGGTAGCGTGCTGTCATTGCGTTGCAACGTTCGCGATGAAGAGCAGGTTGAGAAAAGCGTCAGGCAGGTGATCGAGTGGAAAGGGCGCATCGACGTTCTCGTGAATAATGCCGGAGTGATTCAGGTCGGCCCCTTCGAGAACATGAATCGCGAAGACTTTGAAACGGCCATTGACACGCACCTGTGGGCCCCCTTGCGGCTAACGAAGCAAGTCATACCGTTGATGTAGCACCAGGGCGGTGGGCGGATCGTAAACATCGCCTCCATCGGCGGCAAAGTCGCCCTGCCTCATCTTCTTCCTTATTCGATGAGCAAATTCGCGCTGGTTGGGCTTTCGGATGGGATTCGCTCGGAGCTCGCCAAAGACCGCATCAGGGTGACGACCGTATGCCCGGGGCTGATGCGCACCGGCTCGCACGTTAATGCCTCGTTCAAAGGCAAGCATGAGGCGGAATTCGCGCTCTTCTCGCTTAGTAATGCTCTGCCAATATTTTCCGTCAACTCGGCCCGCGCGGCGGAACGGATTATCAATGCGTGCCGATACGGCGATCCTTTTCTCATGATCAGTCCGCAGGCGCGCGTCCTGCATATTGCGAACGCTGTATTTCCGGACCTTACAGCAGATGTGTTCAACGTTATCGGGAGCCTGCTGCCGCGCCCGACCGCCAGCCAACTTAGCAGGTCGGGGTGGGAAAGTCGCTCCCCGCTCGCTCCCAAATGGGCTACGAAACTCGCCGATGAAGCCACCGAGCGGAACAACGAGAGTGTCCGGGGCGACGGTAAACAACCCACTAGGACTGAATAGAGCTTCACCGGATTGGACCGCTGCAGAATGGGCGCCGGTCGAAAAACAAAGGAGAGGCCAAAGGCCTCCCTTCTTTGTCGCGGCCGCAACCCTTGAAAATTGAAGTTAGCGACCCGAGCCTCTGTTAGTCGCTCCCGAACCGCCGCTAGCCCCGCCGCGGGAATAGCTGGGACTCGTGCCACTACCCTGTGAGCTGTGCCCGGTCGAACCCGAAGAGCTCTCGCTTGAACCCAAACCCGAACCGCTGCGGCCCGGAGAACTGCCGCTCTCGGATCTTCCCGCGGGGCCCGCGCTGGTGCCGCTACCGCCGAGGAAAACGCCCAAGGCGGCTGCCGTTTGAGAGTCCAACGTGCCGGTCGCCTGCAGGCCGTTGGCCTGCTGAAAGGCTTTGATCGCTTGCTGAGTCTTCGAGTTCATTACGCCATTCACGGGACCCGGATCATGTCGTTTAGCTTTCAACGCCTGCTGTGCCTGAGTTATCTCCATGCTCGACAATTGGCCCGTACCGGCAGATGTGCCGCTGCTCGAAGTCCGCCCTGATTGACTCATGCCCCTGTCACGTTCGCTCTGCGTGCCGTTCGTTTGCGGCCACAGCGTCGAGGCGCCGAGCGCGAGTGCTCCACTACACAGAAGAGCAGATAGAATGATCGCTTGCTTTCGCATTCGTTTTCTCCTTTCGTCTCGGGGTAACCCCCATCCAAGTTAGTTTCGCAAAGTGAGTGCCAGATCCGTCTCCATCAAGTTCGATGCAGACGACGCTCGGGAGCAATTCTCTTCGTGAATTGGCCCCAAATCTGGTAAGCCGATAGATTCCACGGTCCAGTACTGCGAAAGCAAATCGTGGGGAGCTAAACCCTCTGTACGCATCTCGCAACGCGCATGCTTGACACCATTAGACGTGGTATAAGCGTTATAAGATCATGCGGGTCGCTGTGACAACGAAATGGACTGGCAATAGGTTGATTGACTCGCTATTTGCGGTCGCTATACGACGGCCGATAGTCAGTCACGTCCTCGCTTACGCCCCGGACCCGGCACGCGGAGGTATGTATGTATTTACGTACGGTACTCATTATCTTTTTGCTCGCGCTGCTGGCGCTATTCACCGCGGTTAATTGGAACGCTATCATCACGCCGACGACACTGTCGCTTGTTTTTGCCACCATCGAGGCGCCGCTTGGCCTCATGTTGCTCGGTCTAGTCGTGTTGCTTGCAGCTTTGTTTTTGCTCTACGTCGTCTATTTGCAATCTTCAGTGCTTATTGAAACCCGCCGGCATGCTCGCGAGCTGCACGCGCAGCGCGAGCTTGCGGAACAGGCGGAGCACTCGCGTTTTCACGAGCTGCGCGGCAATCTGGAAAACCATATCCGATCGATAGCCCAGCAGGGCGAAAGTTTGAAGACGGAGCTCATGAAGCGCCTTGACGCCCTGGAACTCAACACGCGTTCCGCCATTGCACAATGCGAGAATACCGTTGCCGCCTATATGGCCGAACTCGACGATCGATTGCAGCGCGCAGCCGACGAATCGCGAACGCCGTCCGAAAAAGCTGCGCGTTCCAATCGAGATGGCTGAGCGGAGTTAGTCGCTCTATGGGTGGATGGTGTTTACGTAGCGCAGGCTGAAAATCCCCGACATAGCCTTAAACACCGAGTTTTCTCAAAAGGGAAGCTGTGGATATTGACTTTGTTAGAGGAAACCCAATATAAATAGCAGGTTAACGCGCTCGTCCCTGAATCAGGGATCCCTCACCTGAGAGTGTGTCGCAACCCGCGCAGTATGCCGGATGTCGCGCTGAGTCAAGCGCAACATCTCGTCTTCTCTAGTTTCGTTGTAAAGACGAGATTCCTCGTCCGGTCCAATAACTAGGGACAGACTCTCGCTGTGGAAGAGCGGCGATGACACAAGACCGCAATGCGCAGTCAACTTAGGGAACTGTTATCCCAAGCCCTGGAAAAGACCGCAAGGGGGGAGATCTGAATACCACAGAGCTCCCCCCTTTGCTTCTTGAGCCGCCCAGGCAGCGAGAGTTCGGCGATCTGGCGACGAATGTTGCCATGCTCTGGGCGAAGACAGCGAAACGGCCGCCCCGCGCCATTGCGGAAATGATTCTAAAGAACCTGGAAGATCCCGACGCCATTATCGCTCGTCGCGAGATCGCCGGCCCCGGATTTTTGAATTTTACATTTGCGCCGAAGTTTTATTATCAGCGACTGCGGGAGCTGGCGAGTGATAGAGAGCCGCGCCTTGATCTCGGCAGGGGCGAACGGGTGCAGGTCGAATTCGCGAGCGTCAACCCTACGGGTCCGCTGCATGTCGGACATGGGCGGGTGGCGGTGATCGGCGATGCCTTGGCGCGCTTACACCAAGCCACGGGCTTTGTCGTGGAGAGAGAATACTATGTCAATGACGCGGGCAAGCAGATGGAAAATCTGGGTCTTTCGATTGACGCGCGCTACCGGCAACTATTCGGCCAAAGCGTAGAGTTTCCCGCGGAAGGTTACCCGGGCGACTATGTCGTGGACGTCGCGCAAACATTTAAGGAGACTGAAGGTGATAAACTTCTCCGCGCAGACAGGTCCACGGCGCTTAGATATTTCACACACCACGGCGGCCTCGCTTTACTGAGCAAAATCCGCGAGCAGCTCGGCAGCTTCGGGATCGAATTTGATTCGTTTTTCAGCGAGAAGGCGTTGCGCGAGCGCAATGAGGTTGCGCAAACGATGGATCTTTTGCGCTCCCGCGGCTTGCTTTACACCCACGATGGCGCCGAATGGTTTCGATCAACCCAATTCGGGGACGATAAGGATCGGACCGTGATCAAAAGCGACGGGGATTTGACCTATTTCGCTGCGGATATCGCCTATCACCGCAACAAGTTCGAGCGGAATTTCACCCGGTTGATTAACGTATGGGGCGCGGATCACCACGGCTATGTGGCGCGACTGAAGGCAGCCATGCGCGGCTTGGGCTATAATGCGGATTTGTTGCGGGTTGTGCTCGTGCAGATGGTGCAACTTACACGGGGCGGCGAGCCGGTAAGGATGGGCAAGCGCACCGGCGAATTCGTGTCATTGGACGAAGTGCTTCAGGAGGTGGGCAGCGACGCTGCGCGATTTTTCTTCCTTATGCGCAAAAGCGACAGCCAGTTGGATTTTGATCTTGAACTAGCTAAGCGGCAGTCCAGCGATAATCCGGTTTTTTATGTGCAATATGCTCATGCGCGGGTGGCGAGTATCCTTGAGCAGGCGCAAAAGAGCGGCATGCCGTGGGATCCCGCAGCTGTCACCCGAGTGGCGGCCGAGCGGCTGTCAGCGCCGGCGGACCTGGAACTCATCCGCAGAATGGTTCAATTTAACGATGTGTTAGAAGAATCGGTGCGCGAACTGGAGCCGCACCGCATGATTTTCTATCTACTCGAGCTCGCGGGCGAATTCCACCGCTATTACAATCGACATCGCGTCATTTTGGATGATCGGGAATTGAGCCAAGCCCGCCTGCTGCTGGTGGTCAATGCCCAGAAAATAATCAGGCGCGGGCTCGAGATCCTGGGCGTGGCCGCGCCGCTGCGCATGGCCCCGCTCGCTGACGACCCAGGGTGTTAAAGGCGAGACGACGGAAGGTTACTATGGCTGAAAACCGCAGAGAAAAGGATCGGCGTTTTTACTTTACCCGGGGACAGCTCGCGCTGCTCGCATCCGCATTCACCGTCGCGTCCGCGATTGTCTTTGTGCTCGGAATGTTCGTCGGCAAAGAAATCGAAGCCCGTAAGGGCGTGCGACCGGAAGAGCCCCTGGTCAAAGTACCGGTGCGGCCTCCCCCAAAGGGGGCGGCCGATGCAGAAAGTGCTAAAAACAAGGACGACTTAACCTTCTACAACACCCTGACCAAAACCCCCGCGGTCGCACCGGTTGAAGAAAAAACGGCGGAAAAATTCATGGAACTCTCAAACCAAGCGGGGCGGGATGGAAGGCGCGAGTCGAAACTCGAACAGGCCGAAAGCGCCGAAGCCAAAACCAACGGCAAAAGTTGGAGCGTACAAGTGAATTCCTTCCCTGACGAAAAATCCGCTAGTGAGTTGATTGATCGACTGAAGAATAAAGGTTACAACGCGTTTGTCACTGAGGCGAATGTTAACGGCAAGATCTGGTATCGCGTGCGCGTTGGGCGGTTCGCTTCTCGCGAGGAAGCCACTAAAACCGAAGCGGCCCTGAAGAATAGCGACTATCCAAAGGCATTTGCCACCAGGAAATAAAGGGTCGCTCAGTCATGAACGTTCGGGAGGCGATTGAAAAGCTCGTTAATCGTGTCGATCTCTCAGAAGCGGAAATGATCGATGTCATGCATCAGATCATGACGGGAGAAGCGACCCCGCTTCAGGTTGCCTCTTTTCTGACGGCGCTGCGCATGAAGGGCGAGAGCGTAGACGAGATTGCTGGGGCCGCGCGGGTCATGCGTGAAAAAGCGTATCGCGTGCGGGTTGGCTCGAACACCGTGCTCGACACCTGTGGTACCGGCGGAGACCAGAAGGGAACCTTCAATATCTCTACGACCTCGGCGTTCGTCGTCGCCGGAGCGGGAATTCGTGTTGCCAAACACGGCAACCGTTCGGTATCGAGCCAGTCCGGTAGCGCTGACGTGCTGGGTGCCTTGGGAGTAAAGGTCGATGCGTCTAGGGAAACGGTCGAGCAGTGCATCGCGAGGATCGGAATCGGCTTTCTCTTCGCGCCGCTGCTTCATGAGGCTATGAAATACGCCGTGCAGCCGCGCCGCGACATTGGAATTCGCACGATTTTCAACCTTCTGGGGCCGCTGACGAATCCGGCCATGGCCACCCACCAGCTGATGGGCGTTTATAGCGGTCACCTGATAGGCATGGTGGCCCACGTGCTGAAGAAGTTGGGCAGCACTTGTGCCATGGTCGTCCACGGCGTGGAAGGCCTCGACGAAATCTCGCTTTGCGGGCCCACCAAGATCGCCGAGTTGCGCGGAGGGGAGGTTAGAGAATACGTAGTGGAGCCTGAGCAATTCGGGATGCGCCGCTGCCGCATAGAAGATCTTTCCGGCGGACACCCGGAGCAAAGCGCCGCCGTGCTTCGAGCGGTTCTTCACGGTCACAAAGGACCGGCGCGTGACGTGGTTTTGCTGAACAGCGGCGCGGCACTGCACGTCGCCGGCAGCGCCGCCACCGTGCAGGACGGTATACGGCTGGCCGCAGAGTCGATTGACTCCGGAAAAGCGCGGCAGAAGCTCGAAAAGCTTATAGAGATGACCAACGCCGCGTAAGCGCCTCATGGCCGCAATTCTCACTGAAATTGCCGAGCATGTGCGAGGCGTTGTACAGCAGCGGCGACACGAAACGCCGCTCGCAGCGTTGCGCGATCGACCGTTGTATAGTACGCCGGCTCGCGGTTTTGGTTCTGCCCTTGCGGGAAACACTAGACGCATTGTTGCCGAAGTGAAAAAGGCATCGCCGTCGAAGGGGCTTATCCGCCCGGACTTCGATCCGGTGTCCATCGCGAGAGACTATGCCGCCCACGGCGCCAGCGCGATCTCCGTACTGACAGAGGAACGTTTCTTTCAAGGTAGCCTGGGTGCTTTAGAGGAGATCCATGGAGCCGTGCAGTTGCCGGTGCTGCGTAAGGATTTCATCCTTGACTCGTATCAGCTGGTGGAAGCAAAAAGTTACGGAGCGGACGCGGTCTTGTTGATTGCGGCGCTGCTTGAAGCCGCCAGCATGCGCGATCTCCGTGAGCAGGCCACCGCGCTGGGGTTGGATGCCGTCTTGGAAGTGCACACGGCGGCGGAGTTGGATGCGGCGCTGCGAGCCGGCGCCGAAATCGTCGGGCTCAATAATCGTGACCTGAGGACCTTCGAGGTCGATCTCGCCGTCAGTGAAACGCTAGCACCGCTTCTTCCACCGGGCGTAACGGCGATTTGCGAAAGCGGCATCGACAGCGCCGCCCAAATCCGTCGGGTAGAAGGCTGGGGCATTCATGCCTTTTTGATTGGCGAGTCGCTCATGCGCGCGCGCGACCCGGGAAAAAAGCTTCGGGAACTTTTGATGTGACTCCTGATCGTGATGAGCGCTAGGGCCATGATTTACGAGGTTACGTCCGAGGAGCAAGCCTCTCCGATCGCGGCCAATAGAGTTGTACCTTGAGGAGGACGGCGGACTTGATGATTATCGCAATCATCGAGGAGAAACACACTGATGGCCAAGCACCGCATGAGTCGGCGTAACATTTTACTCCTATGTCCGCGCTCTCCGAGGCTTACTCCTTCGACCGCGTACAGTTCAGCATGAATGATCCGACAAAGCATGACTTCGAACACGAGCAACGAGCACGATTATGGTCAAAGTCAAAGTCTGCGGTATCACTAATTTGCTCGATGCGGAAAAGGCCCTTGAGTTCGGCGCGGATTTCTTAGGCTTCAATTTCTATCCGCTAAGTCCCCGTTATCTTGACCGCCAAGCCGCATCGACAATTCTCGCTCGCCTGCCTGAGTTCTCCTGTAATGTCGCCGTATTTGTGAACGAGCCCAAATCTCGCGTGCTTGAAGTTACGAATGCAAACAAAGCGGGTGGTATGCGGCGGGCTTACTCGCACGTGCAATTTCATGGGGAGGAGAGCAGCGACTACTGCCGTGGCTGGGACATGAAAGTCATCAAGGCATTGCGTATGCGGGGAAGGCGTTCACTGCGCGAACTGGAAGAGTTTCCCGCGGATTTTTTTCTGCTCGACTCGTGGTCCCAAGGCTACGGCGGCTCGGGCGAAGTTTTTCCTTGGGAATGGCTCGAAGGCTCAAACGGCGAGAAATTAATCTTGTCCGGCGGTTTGACCCTCGCCAATGTCGCTGAAGCCGTCCAGCGTATTCGTCCGTACGGCGTCGACGTTTGCAGCGGCGTGGAAGCGCGACCGGGCGTCAAAGATCATGGCAAACTCAAGGAATTTATTGCCGCTGCAAAAGGTGCCTGACCGGCGCGGCCACTTCGGGTCCTTCGGCGGCCGCTACGTTTCAGAGACACTGATGCCGGCGCTTACAGAGCTGGAGCGGGCTTACACGGCGGCGCGGCGCGATCCGTCATTTCGTCAAGAATTTCAACGGCGGTTGCGCGATTATGCGGGCCGGGAAACACCGCTTTATTTCGCCGAGCGCCTCACTCGCGAGCTCGGCGGCGCAAAGATCTATCTCAAACGCGAGGACCTCTGTCACACCGGCGCGCACAAAATCAATAACACGATCGGCCAGGTTTTGCTGGCGCGCCGTATGGGGAAGAAAAGGATCATTGCCGAAACCGGCGCCGGGCAGCACGGAGTCGCGACGGCGACGGTGGCTGCGCGCTTCGGCTTAGATTGCGAGATTTTCATGGGCCGCGAGGATGTGCACAGGCAATCCCTCAACGTGTTTCGAATGAGACTTCTCGGCGCGAAGTTGCGAGTGGTGGAGTCTGGCAGTCAGACGTTAAAAGACGCTATGAACGAAGCGCTGAGAGATTGGGTAACTTTCGTGCACACGACCTATTATTTGATCGGCTCGGTGGCGGGGCCGCATCCGTATCCAATGATGGTCCGGGACTTCCAATCTGTGATCGGCCGGGAAGCGCGTCGTCAGATACTTAGGGTCGAGGGACGCCTGCCTGATTACCTGGTGGCCTGTGTCGGTGGTGGCAGCAACTCGATCGGGCTTTTCTATCCCTTTGTCAACGACCGCAAAGTCAACATGCTGGGGGTGGAAGCAGCGGGACGCGGCATACGCACTGGTAAGCACGCCGCATCGGTTCTTGGCGGCGAGGTTGGCGTGCTGCATGGGAGCAAGAGTTACGTGCTGCAGGATAGCGCCGGGCAGATTCGCGAAACTCATTCCATCGCGGCTGGCCTCGACTATCCGGGGGTGGGTCCGGAGCTGAGCTATCTGCGCGAGCGCGGCCGCGTGCGTTTTGTTGGCGTTACGGACGCGGCTGCCGTCGGTGCCGTCAAACATCTCGCCGAAGTGGAAGGGATTATACCGGCATTGGAAAGCGCCCACGCCGTTGCGGCCGTCATGCGGCTTGCGCCGCGCCTGCCGAAACAACGGATCGTTGTCGTCAATCTCTCCGGCCGTGGCGACAAAGACATGATGACGGTAGGAGATTATTTGGGAGTGAAACTGTAACACCGTTCAAAAGTTCCAGGGATCAAAAGTTCAAAGATCGGACTTGGAACCAGAGTTCCCTTGAACTCTTGAACTCTTGAACTCTTGTACCCTTGAACCTGAATTCTTGAACACCTGACCCGTGCCGCAGGCACTATGGGACGCATTGAAGAAAAATTCGCCGAACTAAAGCAGCAAGGCCAGGCGGCTTTGATACCGTTTCTTACGGCGGGTGATCCCAATCTTGGCACAACCCTTGAGATCCTCCACGCTTTGGAGAAAGGCGGCGCCGATCTGATCGAACTGGGCATTCCTTTTTCCGATCCGACAGCAGACGGTCCGACGATCCAACGCTCGTCGGAGCGCGCGCTTATGAATAATCTCTCGTTGCCGAAGATTTTTGCGCTGATAAAACAATTTCGTCGCCGCTCTGAGCTGCCCCTCGTGTTGTTCGGCTACTACAATCCGTTTTTTCACTATGGCTTGAAAAGCTTTTGTCGCGACGCCGCGTCAGTAGGAGCCGACGGCGTCCTGTGCGTGGATCTGCCCCCTGAAGAGAGCGGCGAACTCAAGCAGTGGAGCGACCTGCTCGGTTTGGACGTCATTTTTCTCCTGTCGCCCACCAGTGGTCCCGAACGCATCCGCCAGGCGGCCAAGCACGGTAGCGGCTTCATCTATTATGTTTCGGTTACCGGCGTTACCGGAGCGCGCAACGCGCTCGCCCGAGAACTCCCAGATCAAGTGG
>DATACQ010000904.1:0-4088 GCA_036258955.1 Binatia bacterium | reverse complement strand
TCGCCGGATCGCTTCCGTCGAAATGAAGGTAAGCCGGGCCGCTGCGCGCCTGCTTGTCATAGGCAGTTTGTTTACTAGCGCTAAAAAGCCGGAACAACTCCGGTGCCAGATCAGAATGCTGCTCCAGCAGCCGGCGCTGCGCGACGATGACGTGATTGGCTGGAACGATGCCGGTTTTTCTGAAAAATGCCTCAATCACGGCTCGCCCGCCATCCGTGAACAATTTCTTAATCCGCGGGTTGTTTTCCAGAGGGGTGCCTCCGTAGCGGTCGATATTGAGAGAAAAAAGTTTCGGATCATGGCGCGGCGCGAAGCCATAGGCTATGTCGATCTCACCGCGTTCGAGCATGACGTCGAACGTTTGCGCCGCGTCAAGCCACGTGAGCGATACGCCGGCAGGAGGCGCGGCGTCGGTACCGAGCAAGCCACCGTGACTCAAATCGCGCGTTCGCCCGATGTACCAGGAGATCTCATCCGAGCGGATGTCATAGAGTTCTCTCAGAAAGGTGCGGAACCACAAGGCCGCGGTCATAACGTAATCCGGCACGCCGACCCGCTTCCCGTGGAGGTCTTCGAGCCCAGCGATCCCCGCAGCGGTGTTGACATACAGGCCCAGCCAGACAAACGCTTTGGCGGGAAAAATCGGTAGCGCGGACCACTGCCAGCGGCCGTCTTTGCTCTGCTCCCGGGTCATCAGGTACTCGGATAACGACATCTCGAACACATCGAATTCATCATTTTTCAAGTTGCGATAGAAAAGCTCCGGGGGCGTCGTGACGAGGATGTCTAAGTCGAGCTTCTCTGATGTAATGCTTCCGTTGATCAGCGGTTCAAAGCGGGGATTTTTGGTGACCGCCATTTTTAGCTTGAGCATAGTTCGCTTTCGCCTCGCAAAGTGTCAACTCTACATACGACGACATGCCGGCCGCGTCAAACTCAAATTTTTCTACATCCGTCGTACAAAGGAAGACTTTTTTTTCGAGCTTCTGAAGCACTCTGTCTGGGGTCATCCTGAGGCGTAGCCGAAGGATCGTTCTCTTGGCGCCATCGGTCTGAGATGCTTCGCCTCCGGCTCAGTGACATCAGGTGCTTTTGCGCATTGCGACATAATCTCAACACGCAGGGAGATGAAGGAGAGGATTGAACGGCTGCAACGATAGGTACGTCTGAAACGCTTGGAACGTTAGCGGAAAGAGCATGTGATTGGACATTAACCCGTGCTTCAGGTATGAGAAAAAGCTCGTGATCTCTGGCTGCGCGGAGGTAAGGAAATGAAAATTTGCCACTACAACAACAATCAAGCGGGGGTCGTCGTGGGCGATCAAGTCTTCGATATTGGTGATGGCTTGATCAAAGCCGGTTTGGCGCGACAAGGCTATACAATGCTCGAAATCATCGACGCGCTCGCCAATAATGCCAAGGCCATGGATATTGCCCGCGAGGCATCGAAGAACGGCCCGTCCGCCTCTTTAACTTCCGTAAAGCTGCTTGCACCGATCCAAAATCCGGGGACGCTATGGGCGGCGGCCGCGAACTATTATGCCCATCGGGCGGAAATGGTCGAACGAGTCGGCAGCGCCAATAAAGAAATCAAAAGCAAAGATGATCTAATGGCGGAGTTTTTCATTAAAACGAGCTCATCCATCATCGGTCCGGGCGATACGATCATTTTGCCGAAGATTTCCAAGTTGGTCGATTTCGAATGCGAGCTTTGCGCGGTGATCGGCAAACGAGCGCGGAAGGTACCGGAAGCCCAGGCGCTGGAGCACGTTTTCGGCTACACGATGTGCTGGGACATCAGCCAGCGCGATCCATGGGGCAAGGGAATTCACAATACCCGCAACATCCGCAAAGGCTTTGACACCTTCACTGCTCTGGGTCCCTGGATTGTGACGCGCGACGAAATTGATGAGCCGCAGAGTCTCTCGATCAAAGTTCTGCAAAACGGCAAGGAAGCGATGACGGCTCACACAAGCGATATGATCTGTGGCTTGCGCGATCACATTCGTTTTCTCAGCAGTTGTCTGACACTTCGGCCCGGCGACTTGATCACGACCGGCACGCCCGCGGGTGTCAGCCAGTTGCGCGACGGTGATCGTTTGTATGGCACCATCGAAAAAATCGGCAGCATGGAACTGTTTGTCAAAAACGAAGAGTAAGAGCTACCAGCTCTGAGCTCTCATTTGATCGGGCATCGGCTTGCAGTCATAACGGCAGCTCAATGCGACCGGCTGCGGCTGATGGCTAGTAACACTTGATGAGGTTTTTATGCCAGCGGCTCCGAAAGCTAATCCTCCGATACGCACTTTACTTGGGCCGGGTCCCAGCCCGGTGCATCCGCGGGTGTTTGAAGCGTTGTCGCTTCCGGTGGTGGGCCATTTGGATCCAAAGTTTCTCGAAATCATGGATCAAAGCATGGCCATGCTGCGCGAGGTTTTTCAGACGAAAAACCGCCTGGCACTGCCGATGTCGGGCACCGGCAGCGCGGGTATGGAGACGTGCTTTGTCAACTTACTCGAGCCGGGCGATGCGGTATTGGTCGGAGTCAACGGTGTTTTCGGCACCCGCATGGTCGACGTGGCGCGGCGTTGCGGCGCGCAGGTGGATACGGTAGAGGCGGAGTGGGGTACGGCCCTCGATGCGCAGAACTTCAAAGAAGCGCTAACTAAGAAAACATACAAAGTGGTGGCGCTGGTGCACGCCGAAACATCGACCGGCGTGTTGCAGCCGCTGGACGAGATCGCCGGTGTCGTCCATCAGAGTGGCGCTCTGTTGCTGGTGGACGCTGTCACCTCCCTCGGGGGTGCTCCGGTGCGTGTCGACGAAGTTGGTATAGACGCTTGCTACAGCGGGACGCAGAAATGCTTGGGCTGCCCCCCCGGACTTGCGCCCATCACGTTCAACGAACGCGCGCTGGAAACCGTACGCACGCGCGCAAGCAAAGTGCAGAGCTGGTACCTCGACCTCTCCATGATCGAAAGATACTGGGGAAGTGAGCGCCTGTATCATCACACCGCGCCCATCTCCATGAACTACGCCTTGCATGAGGCGCTGCGGCTAGTTCTCGAGGAGGGGTTAGAAGTCGCTTGGCAGCGGCACAGGCGCGTTCATGAAACCTTCATTCGGGAGATGCGGAAACTCGAATTGGAACCGGCGGTTGCGGAATCGATCCGCGCGCCGATGATTAATGCGGTGGGAATTCCCGAGGGCGTGGATGATGTGAAGGTGCGCCAGCGCTTGTATGACGAATTCAACATTGAGATCGGCGCTGGGCTCGGCCCGCTGAAAGGCAAAATCTGGCGGGTTGGCTTGATGGGGTATGGCGCCCGAGAGGAAAACATCGAAGCTTTGGTCAAAGCGCTAAAAGCGCTCATCTGAGTTGAGTCTTGACTCTAGGACTCTCGGGTCTCGCGTTTATATCTTCGGTTACTTCAACCTCAAACCTCGTGCGGAGACGGAAATTTCTAACCTCTGTCACTGCAACAAGAAGCTCGCGTTTGTGCCGCCCTCTAAACCCCGAAAACTTGCGGTGGCGCTGACCTGGTAGGCTCCGAGGGGGAAGCGCTTACTAACGCGGTACTGAAATCTGGCGTTGCCGTTACTGGCCGTTCGTGCCCTGATCTTGCGAACTTTGCCATCAGGTCGGGTGATCGTGAGCTGCACGATGGCTTTTGCTACCGGCACACCGCTCAAATTGACGTTTACTGTGGCTAGAGCAGTTCCTGGCGCGCTAAACACCGGCGCGTCCATGGATGTATTTACCGCCAGTGAGGAAACCACGGCGATGTTACCCGACGTCGTATCTGTGAGCGCGGAAGTGGCGCCATGGGTGGTTGTCACGTCAAAGCTGAAGAGACCATCGGCAACATTTTCCGGGGGCGTGAGTGTCAGCTTTACGGACTTGCTTGCGCCGGCGTTGATCGTCAAAACCGAGTGCGACAAGGTCGCTGTCCAACCTTGCGGCGCGACCGGTGCTAGCGTAAAGTCGGCCGCGCCGCAATTATCGTCGTGATTCGCGACGATAATGACATAGGACACCGATCTTCCGGCAACCGTCCACTGGCTCGGCGTGGCGCGCAGGCTGCTGC
>DATACQ010000903.1:0-2203 GCA_036258955.1 Binatia bacterium | reverse complement strand
GCAAGTGATCGCTTTAGTCGCCTGTGAGCACGGTAATCCGGAAAGGTATGTTTCGTGAAACCCTTGCGCATCGGTACGCGTGGGAGCGCCCTGGCTCTGGCTCAGGCGAATTGGGTGAAGAACGAGATCGAGCGGCAGCGGCCCGGCACGGTTGTGAGCCTCGAAATTATCAAGACCAGCGGCGACCGCTTCGTTGAAGCCTCTCTCCAGGCAATCGGCGGCAAGGGCGTCTTCACCAAAGAAATCGAAGAGGCTCTGCTGGGAGGTGAAATTGAAATCGCCGTCCACTCGATGAAAGACCTGCCCACGGAATTGACGCCGGGACTTGCGATACTAGCGGTACCGGAGCGGGAGGATCCGCGCGATGTTTTGGTCTCCTGCGGGGGCGCCCGGCTAATGGAGCTGCCTGCCGGCGCGCGCATCGGCACCGGCAGCCTGCGGCGCAAGGCGCAAGTTTTATCTTGCCGGCCTGATTTGGTGGTGACCGCCATTCGCGGTAACATTGATACGCGCTTGAACAAGCTCGATGCCGGCGAAGTCGAAGCTCTTGTTGTTGCCGCGGCGGGGCTCATACGAATCGGTAGAGAAGACCGGATAAGCGAGTTTCTCTCCGGCGATATTTGCGTGAGCGCGGTGGCCCAAGGAGCCTTGGCCATTGAGGGACGCGACGATGAGGTAACACGGGAAGAGTTGGCCTTCCTTCATGATGTGCCGACCGCTCTCGAGGTACAGGCCGAGCGGGCGCTGCTTCGGCGCCTCGGCGGCGGATGCTACGTGCCCGTTGGCGCGCGGGCTCAGGTGTACGGCGAGCTAATGGAGATCAACGCCATCGTGGCTGACCCTAACGGCAGCCCGCTTTGCAAGGCCGAGTTGGCGGGAATGGCGGAGAAGGCTGAAGCTTTGGGAAAGGAATTGGCTGATCGCTTGCTGGGACAGGGCGCGCAGCAGATCCTCGCCAGTTTGGGACGGAAAAGCGGGGAAACTTAGACTGGATCATTCAAACTTCTGCGGCATTAAACCGACGTATGAATCACAACATTGCGCCTGCGCCTCGGGATCAACTTCCGCTCGCCGGTAAACGCATCGTAATCACACGGGCGCGGGCTCAGGCCGGTCGGCTGGCGCGAGCTATCGAACAGCTGGGCGGTGAGGCGATTGAATTTCCAACCATCGCGATTAAGCCTGCCGTGGATCTCGGCGGTCTCGATGACGCGATTAAGAATTTTTACCGTTACGATTGGCTGATATTCACCAGCGCCAACGCTGCCAAAATTTTTTTCGAGCGAATGGCACAATTGAGCGCTAACTCTCGACAACTGACAACCACGCAAATTGCCGCAATCGGGCCTGAAACGGCAAAGGTTGTGAAAGCCGCCGGGGTGGAGAACTGTCTAGTGCCGTCGACATACCGAGCCGAAGGTATTCTGGACATGCTTCGACCGACCTCGATGCAGCACAAGCGGGTCCTCATCCCGCGCGCGGCCAAGGCGCGGGAAGTGTTGCCTGAAACTTTGCGCCGCTGGGGCGCGCAGGTGGATGTTATTGAAGCTTATTGCACGGTGCTTCCGAAGAGCGATGCTGGCAAACTACAAGCGGCGCTCGAGCGCGGCGAGATTGACATGATCACGTTCACCAGTTCCAGCACTGTTGCGAACTTCGCGCAAATCTTTGACGGCCGATCGCTCACGGACATACTGGGTGAAACTCCCATTGCCTGCATCGGGCCGATTACCGAAAGCACCGTTCGTGATTTGGGGGGTGTAGCAGCCGTCACAGCGGGTGAATTTACGATCGAGGGCCTTGTCCATGCTATCGTGGACTATCTTAGCGAAAAGCGCCGCCGCTTGGACGCTGCGCTCGGTGTCAAGCCTGAGCGCACTGCGGAATGACTGCAATGTCCGTACGGGACTCCTGCGCGTAAATAAGCGCAGTGGGGTTTAAGGTCGAGAGTGTAGAGTCTTGGCTTAAAGATTAAAACGCCGAGGCCGGGATTGCAGCCCCGGACTACCTGGCGGTCCAGAGGCTTTGCTCCTCGAAACGCAATCTCGTGAATCATTTTGGGCTAACGAACCGGAGCTCGTAGAGAAATCTTGTGGATTTTCCACGTTATCGGCCGAGAAGACTGCGGCGGAACGAGAAAATCAGGGCAATGGTGCGCGAGACCAGCCTTAGCCCGACAAATCTCATTTACCCAGTTTTCATC
>DATACQ010000902.1:0-2073 GCA_036258955.1 Binatia bacterium | reverse complement strand
GAATCGTCAAAGCCGACGCCAGCGCATAGGCCGCGGCCAGGCGACCTTCCGAAGACCCGGTATCATGGCGGTCGAGATACGCTAAAAGCGCCATACCGCCCAAAGTGAAAAACAAAGAGCCGGCCACTGCCAACAGCCTTTCACTGCCTGCGCCGTGCGTCGCGCCGGCCTCGTGGTAGATCCAAAACGTAAAAGCCACTCCGCAGGCGGCGATCTGCGGCAAGGTCACCCCGAGAAAAGCCCGCCGCCGCAAAATCAAATGCGCGCCAACCAGAGGACAAACAAGAGCGAGAATGGCACTGCCCAACAAAGCGGGAAAAAGAATGAATGACGGGTTGATAATCTCGAAAAAATTCACCACGGGTGTTCCGTTATGGTCGAGTTCTCCCACTCAACGCGGCCGTCATCGAGCCGCAAAATCTTGCGGGCCACACGGCGCACCAAGCGCAGATCATGGCTGGAAAAAAATACTGCCTTGCCTTCCTTCCGATTGATCTTGAGTAACAGCTCGGTAATCGCCGTTTGCGATTCGCTGTCAACGCCGGACAGAGGTTCGTCTAGAATGAGGATCTGTGGCCGCACCATCAATGCGCGGGCGATCAGAATCCGCTGCTTTTGCCCGCCGGATAATGAGAAAAACGAGCGGCTCGTCAAGTGTCCTAACCCGACTTCCTCCAGGACTTCGCGCAGGCGCTGACGCTCGGCGGCCGGGGTTTGTTGGAAGCGCTTGAGTCGCCTGTAGGCGCCCATTGCAACCACTTCGCCAACGCTTATCGGAAACGTCGGATCGAGCGCCGCGCTCTGCGGAACATAGCCAAACTCGTGCAGCTCGCAATTCCGGATCAGCGAACCGTAGAGAACAGGTAAAAACCCGAGAATCGTTCGAAAGAGCGTCGTCTTGCCCGATCCATTAGGTCCTGCCATGGCGATCAAATCCCCCGGATGAATTTCCAGATCGACATCGTGCAAGATCGCTGTATCGGAATACCCTAAGTGAGCGTGGCTGAGGCTGACAAGGGGCGATCCAGTCACAGAGTTAACCGCCTGCTGCCCGATGGCATCCATAAAACTCTATTCCTTCTTTACGGCACTGAGCAGACTTCTAAGGTTGTAATCGATGAATTTGATATACGTATCCGTCTCGGGCAATGCGCCTGCGATACTCTGCAATCTAACGACTATGGCACCGGTCTGTTGCGCCAATTGGCGCGGGAACCGATCGCTCTGAGGTCCATAGATAATGATTTGCGCTTTCTCCTGCTGCATTCTCCGGGCTAACGAAATCAGATGATTCGGCGTTGGCTCGATGCCTGGCTTGGTCTCGATGCTGCCGATCATCTGCATACCGAAACGGCTGGCGAAATAACTCCAATCCCGATGGTAGGCGACTACCTTGACATCTTTGAGCGGCACCGCCATCGCTTCCCAGCGCGTGATCGCCTTGTTTAATTCACCGAGGTACTCAACGAGATTTTTCTCGAATATGGCTGTGTGTTGGGGGAAATTCCGCGACAGACCGTCGGCGATGTTACGCGCGATAATTCTGCCGTTGAGCGGATCGAGGTTATAGTGGGGATTGCCGCGGGGGTGAACATCGCCCTCGGCCCGATCCAGGGTCTTTGGCACTTCGAGCACATTAACACCGGTGGAACAATCGATGTACCCGGTTTGGCCCGGCATGATCTTCGGATTGCCGGCAACTTCATGCAGAGCTGGCAGCCAGGAACCTTCCAGATCCAACCCCATGACCACCAGCACTTGGGCGCGGTTTAGTTTTGGGACAAAGCTCGGCTTGACCGGCACCGCATGCATAAATTCCACACCCCTGGTGAGGCTTTCAACTTCGACCATTTGCTTGCCGATCTGCTTGGTTATATCGGCAAGGTCGGGAACTGTTGTGATCACGCGAATTCGCTGCGCGCTAGCAGTTGTGTGGAAACCGAACAAAAGTCCAAGGACGAGAATGAGCTTGAGCAAATTGCCAGGGACTATTTTCATGAGCATCATCTCCTCTGTTGAATCGCAGCCATCAACGGGTGCGAAAACCATGGCTATGGCTGCCCAGGAAGCTGG
>DATACQ010000901.1:0-1608 GCA_036258955.1 Binatia bacterium | reverse complement strand
AGCTACAGTTTCTGACTCTCGAGGAATCTTTCCGCGTCAATGGCGGCCATGCAGCCGGTACCCGCGGCCGTGACGGCCTGTCGATAGACGTGATCTTGGACATCGCCGCACGCAAACACCCCGGGCACTTTGGTCTTGGTGCCCTCATGGGTGATGATGTAGCCGTTTGGATCGAGAGCTAGTTGGCCGGTAAAAAGCTTCGAATTCGGCTCGTGGCCGATCGCAATGAATACACCGCCTACATTGAAATCCTCAGTGGCACCGGTCTTTTGATTTTTTAAGCGAACGCCGGTAACTCCTCCGTTTTTAGGATCACCGTAAACTTCGTCCACCACTGTATCCCAAATAAACGAAATCTTGGGATTCTCTTCCGCACGCTCCTGCATGATTTTCGAAGCGCGCAACTTGTCACGGCGGTGGACGACGCTCACTTTGCTTGCGAACTTGGTGAGAAAGATCGCTTCTTCCATGGCCGTGTCACCGCCGCCGACGACGATCAGGTCTTTGCCTTTGAAGAAGAAGCCGTCGCAAGTGGCGCATGCGGAGACGCCGTGGCCCATAAGCTTGCTTTCCGAAGGAAGTCCTAAGAGCTTCGCCGTTGCGCCGGTGGCGATGATCAGCGAGTCGCAAGTTAGCGTTGCCTTCCCAACGACAATTTTAAATGGACGGCCGGTCAAGTCGGCTCTTGTCACGTCGCCGAACTCGGTCTCGGTCCCGAAGCGGACTGCCTGTTTTTTGAATGCCTCCATTAAGTCGGGCCCCATGATGCCTTGCGGAAACCCCGGATAATTCTCCACGTCTGTAGTGATGGTCAACTGACCGCCGGGTTGGCTCCCCTCCAGCACAAGCGGTTCAAGATTAGCGCGGGCGGCATAGATGGCAGCTGTGAGGCCGGCGGCCCCCGACCCCAGGATGATGAGCTTGTAGTGAGTTTTTCTAGCCATGCCGATTCTGTAACATAAAAACCACCGCGCAAAAAGTAAATCGCATCCGCTTTGGGCGGCGCGAGTTGCCGCGCGAGCTCTCGATGGGGCAGTCTTGATTACCCGATTGGTCGAGTGAATTGCGATCTGCTGCCGTCTCAGGCTGTGTGAAAACCGGTAGGAGCCCTTACAACGCTCAGGGCAAACGGTAACGGTGGCGAATTTGCTAAACGGCGTTCCGTTCGTGTTGAGCCAGCCTGTCGTGAGCGAAGCCGAAGGAAACCATGAACCGAGTTTTCACAAATCTGGTCTGGGTGCCGCGCCGTCATTCCGCGTTACGGTCGACGAATCTCGTGTTTGAGACGAGATGCTTCGCTTGCTCAGCGCGACGACCATAGTAGAGTATCTATTGCGAGTGATGGCGGGTCAGAAATATAGTCGATGGAGAAACGAAAGAAAACTCTATGGCAAAGTTGAGTCATTTGGATGAGCAAGGTCGGGCGCGCATGGTCGATGTCTCCGAAAAAGAAGTAACCAGCCGTATCGCCGTTGCGCGCGGCACAATTCGCATGGCGGCCGACACTCTCGCGCTGATTCGGCAAGGGAAAGTCGAAAAAGGCGATGTTTTCTCCGTGGCCCGCGTGGCTGGAATTATGGCGGCAAAAAAGACTTCCGAACTGATACC
>DATACQ010000900.1:0-1676 GCA_036258955.1 Binatia bacterium | reverse complement strand
CAGAGTTGTACGACCTTCCAGTACCCTCTCCAGCTCGGAAGCAACATCATCCGGAACTAGGAAATTCGTCCCCATTGCCCCCTTAGGGAAATGCTGAAATAGGCCCGTTCTGGGTGGTTGATTTGATAGAATCGCCCCGGTTCTGCGAGCGGGGTCGGACCGATGCAGCGTCAGGGGAGCTTTGCCGAGGCGGAATACGGGGCCAAGAAGAAGCAGACGCGGCGCGATAAGTTTCTGGCGGAGATGGACGCTGTCGTGCCGTGGGCGCGGCTGGTGGAGCGTCTCTCCCCGCTTTATCCGAAAGGCGAACGCGGTCGGCCACCAATTCCGCTGGAACGCATGCTGCGGGTCTATTTCGTGCAGCAATGGTACGGGTTGGCCGACGAAGCGGTCGAGGACGCGCTCTATGACAGCCAGGCGTTACGCCGGTTTGCCGGCATCGAGTTGAACCGCGATCCAGTGCCGGACGCGACCACGGTGCTGCATTTCCGGCATTGGTTGGAGAGGCACGAGCTGACCAAGGGGCTGTTCGATGAAGTCGGGGCGATGCTGGAGGAGCGTGGCCTGCTAATGCGCCAGGGGACGATTGTCGATGCGACGATCGTTGCCGCGCCGTCCTCGACCAAGAATAAACAGAAGAGCCGCGATCCGGAGATGCACCAGACGAAGAAGGGCAATCAGTGGCACTTCGGGATGAAGGCCCATGTCGGGGTCGACGCCGCCTCGGGCCTGGTGCACACGGTCAAGGGCACCGCCGCCAATGAAGCCGACATCACCCAGACAGCGGCGCTGCTGCACGGCGAGGAGGAAGTCGTTTTTGGTGATGCCGGCTACACCGGGGCCGACAATCGCCCCGAACTCGCGGACTGCGACGTGTCGTGGAACATCGCGATCCGACGCGGCATCATCAAAGCCCTGCCAAAAGCGCTGCGGGATTTGGCGGAACCGGTCGAGCGGGCGCTGGCGCAGGTGCGGGCGGTGGTCGAGCATCCCTTCCACATCGTCAAGAACCGCTTCCACCATAAGAAGCTGCGCTATCGCGGCCTCAAGAAGAACACCGCGCAGCTCTATACGCTGTTTGCTCTGGCTAATCTGGTGATCGTTAAGGAGGCGCTGCTCGCCCCATCATCAGCCCGGTGACGCCTGGAGTATGCTTTGATCCTTCCATGCATGGAAAAACGTTAACTCAAATCTCGGATTGTCCGCAAACTCATGCCCAACGGTGTGTCAGCGCCAGCAATTATGCTGCGGCCGCTGTCGTGCCATCCACACCAGATTTGTTCAGCGCCTCCTTAGCTTGGCTTTGCAGTTCAGGGCGGCCGACAGGCGATGAGCAGAAGGCGGTTGAGCACGTCGGCTGAGAGTTTTGGCGCGTCTCGGTAATCCCGTGAGCCTGTGAAAGTCGGCGAGGTCCAGAGTTCACGGCGGACGAGGGCCAGGGCATCGCTGAAGGTTGGCGCGTGCTTTGGATACCACCGGACACACTCGGGCAGGAGGCGCTGCGCGGCTTCGAGCTGCGTTGCCCATAGCGTCACGAGCGAGAACAGGCCGAGCAGCGCGGGTGTCGTGCGCAGGATGGCCAGGTCTGACCATTGCCGCTGGGTTTCCAGGCCGAGGTGCCGGCGCGCTTCTTCGAAGGTGGTCTCGACGCGCCAACGGCGGACGAACCAGCGCAG
>DATACQ010000899.1:0-5565 GCA_036258955.1 Binatia bacterium | reverse complement strand
GGCAATCTCGGTTTGCGAGTTTTGACTTTGGGGTTCTAACGCGAGACTCCGGAAGTCGAACGCGAGGCTACCAGAGCCGCGCGCCCGTAGCTCAACTGGACAGAGCATCAGACTTCGGATCTGAGGGTTGGGGGTTCGAATCCCTCCGGGCGCGCCATATAACTACAGACAGGAAGACAAGGAGTCGGCGGGAGAAGGAGAAACCGCCCACTATTTGTCTCCAAGTCTCTAGTTCCCACTTCTCCTTCGCCCGCCAGCAACTACAGACAAGGAGATAAGCAGTCAGCGAGACAAGGAGAACGCTCCCACTCTCCTTGTCTCCAAGTCTCCTGGTCTCAGCTCTCGTGGGCCAATCTCCGGAAGACATCCACTTCTGAAGCACGCCTTCAACTAAGCCCTCGTACTACGTGCCCATTGTTTGCCGAAATTTTGTGCAATTCGCTCGCATGCATCAAAAATCGGCCTGCTTCCCGCGCTCAGCGAAAGTTATCAACAGAGTTGCTAACACTTGTTGTTAATTATTTGACAGCAATCGTGTTGGAAGTTCCCCACCGTCAGGAAATTCGCATCTGAAAACAAATATTTATTAAGTGTGCTGAAATTTTCATCAACGGAATGGTCTCTTCTTGAACGCTCGAATCCCCTTGGCGAAAGAATAATCCGCTTCTACGCCCGTAAAGCGGAGGAGCGTATGCCCGATCAGACAGAAGGGAAGGCTAGGCGCTTCAGCGGAATCGGCTCGCAGCCAAGCCACTGCGCGTGAAAGGAGTTTTTCCGGACGTCTGGTGGCCTATTCGTCTTGTGGGCCGCGTCGCATGCTGGCCCGGCGATTGCGAACGTTTAGGAAAGAAAATTTCTAAGAAATTGTTACGAAATTTTCCTTCGTTCGTCTCACGATGATACGGGTGCGCCAGCCGTGGCGTGCATTCCGGTATTCCAAAAATCCAAAAGGCTCTATGACAAGTTTAGCGTATAAAGGTCACAACATTATCGCTGGCGCAAAGCGCGACCAGCTGGAAAAGTACAAGCCGATTATTCATATCACCTGGATGACGCCCGATGGAAAGCGCGATGTACATTCCTTCGCTTTGCCGAACTCTTGTTCGACGTTCGACGAAGCGAGCAACTTCGCGCTACAGGCAGCAAAACTGTGGGTCGATCGCCATTCCGAACCTTAATCGAACTTGCGTTGGACTAGGAAGATCTAGACCCCCGTCATCGTAAACTCCTCGGCTCCGCCTGGATCGCCTTACCAAGAGTTTGCCACACCGGTACGAAGCGTTTGCTCCTACTAAGAGGTCATGCAAACTGCCGTTCTGGCGGCGCCGGTTTGATCTTCTCGTAAATAGATTTACTCCTGGAGTACCCGTCCATTTTTCTTGACCTCTTTGCGTCCCTTCCATGTTGCCAAGACAGGCTTTGCGCGAAGATCCACGGCAATCTTCGCTGTATCTTTGAGGGCCGCGAGCCGCCCAGTCCCGGAATGATTCAGCTTTGTTCCGTGATAGCTGAAGACTCCTTTGTTTTGCGACTCTCGGCAGCTTTGCACCGATCCAGCGACCCACATGTACTCCGGCGGTGAGCTCCGTCGCCGCCGCCAACCCACCGTCTGTCCGATCCACTGCAAGTCACTCCAGTATTTATTAGACGTGCTCTCGCGGTGACCGCTACGTGTTTGAACGTGATCACTGACGAGCGGGTAAAAGAGACAGCGCGCTTTCTTCGCAGCCTTTCGTTCTGCCCGACGAAGTTGCACCCACCTAGTCTCAACAAGGCGTGCATAGCCAGGCCCTGATTGTACGCTGAGGCGGTCTCGCCCGCTGGCGCGCCGCTGGGGCTTGATCCAGGCATTTGCGCCGATCGGAACGGGAGCGCCTGGAAACAATAAACCGCGTTCGCTCCTGATTCGCGTGGTGTCACCGTTGCTATACCGCGCATGGCTGGCGCTCTGGGACTTTAAGGCAAAGTCGTGGCCTCCTCGCTTAACGGCACACTTCGCAGCCCGGTTACTGAGTCGCTAAAACATGCCGCCTCGAGAATCGTAATCCATGAGCGCGCAAAGCTTCGGAACTACCAGTCTCTCGATCAGCATCATTCGAGATCATTCAGCGCAGTTCACCACAAAAACAAGTTGCAGATTTGCCTTCGCCTCGTGTGAACGATCGGTATTCGCTCCCAATGCCAAGCTTGGCTCGTTGGTTATTTCGCTGATTCAAGTAACGCGCCCCGGAGGGCTTTGATGCGGCTTGTCGCGCTATCTTTGTTCGCCCTGACATTTCTCTTACCGACGCTTTCGCATTCAGAGGAGCCGGTTGTTCTGTACGTCAATCGCACTGATCCCGACTGCGGAGGCAAATCGCCCTGCTTCACGCGGATTCAGCCGGCAATCAATGCCGCAAAACCTGGAAACATCGTGCGCATACAGCCCGGTGTTTATAACGAACAGGTAACCATCGCGAATAAGAATAGGGCCGCGACGTCCACGGAGCTTGACCGTATCGTGATTGAGGCGGATCCGGCGGCTCCGGCCGGGAGCGTGGTATTGCGTGGCGCTCAGAAACGCGATGATGACGACGATAGCTGCAACCGCGAGGATCGCCCGCGGTATGGTGTTAGATTTCGTAACAGCCGGTTTGTCACACTTCGCGATCTGACGATCACGGGAGTGGCAGGTCCGGCCATCTGGCTCGCCCCCAGCGGCGATGACGATCACCGTCGCGCTGAAAAGAACGGCAGCATCCACATCGAACGCAACAGGATCTATGGCAACGGCAGGAGCGGTTGCGGCAGCGGGATCACGGTCGCCAACGGCAACAGCGGCACGCTGATTGTAAACAATCTCATCTACGCGAATGGTGGCAACGCTATAACGTTCGAGAAAAACAGCGGTGGGCCGCATTATGTAATCAACAATGCGCTCTACGAAAACGGACGGAACGGGATCGATGTCTCGTCGGACCAACAGGTTCATCTCGTTAACAACATCATTAACGGAAACGGCACGGCTAGTGGCGTCGGTGGGGGTCGTTACGGGATCAGGTTTGACAGTTTCCATAAGGCGCAACCGCAGAACCTGCGTTTGCTAAATAACCTTATCTGCGGGAACACCCACGGTGAGATCAATGGACCTGTTCTGGATGCGACAGACTCCGGCAACTTTACCCCGCTCGGCAACGACGGCCCGGGTGTGTTTGCCAGAGCTGGCTGCGAAATTCCAGGTAATATCTTCGCCAACATCAACGGCCCGGATGGATTATCCAATACGCAGGACGATGACTTTCGTCTCAAGCGCCATTCGCTAGCCGCTGACATTGGCATGGACCCGCGCACGTTGGGTCTCGACCCGGCATTTGATTCCATTTTTCTGGTCGACTATTTTCGCGACGCCGTTTTGCGACCGCAGGACGGCGATGGTGACGGTGTCGCGCAGTTTGACGCAGGCGCGTTTGAATACTTCGGCGATTTCACGCCGCCGCAAATTGTATTTCAAAGTCCCGCTGAAAATGCCCACATTCGACAGACGATTGCCGTTACGGTTCAGGCCACAGACAACGAGGCGGTCGCCTCTTTGAAGCTCAAAGCGCACGATCACACGCTTTCAACCGCGAGCTCTCCAGGCCTACCGTCAGGCGCAGTAACTGGCACGGCTTTTTGGAACACCACGATGGTCAATGACGGGATCATTGTGTTGAGTGGCGTGGCGACAGACGTCGAAGGAAACTCCGGCGGCGCAAGCCGATCAGTCGTTGTAGACAACACGCCGCCGGATACGCAAATCATCAGCGGACCGGCGGGTCAGGTCAACGAAACCACCGCGCATTTTGTCTTTGCCGGCGTTGACAACCTCACGCCCAGCGGGAACCTCGTTTTTGCCTGGCGCATCGATGACGAGGCATTCACACCCTTCAGCACGGACACCGATGCTACGATTGGCGATCTAGCTACGGGCCCCCACACGTTCGAAGTTATCGCGCGCGATCTTGCCGGTAATGTGGATTTGATCCCAGCTTCGCGCGCGTTCATCGTTAGCCTTGGTCCCACTATCTTGGACCTCCACCCATTGGGCGGGTCGGTGGGTACGTTGGTATCGATTAGTGGAACCGATTTCGAGCCCGGCGCGAGTCACGTTACCTTCAATGGCGTTGCTGCTACTGTCCGCGAGATCACCGCGCATTCGATTACCACGACGGTGCCGTTTGCGGCCACAACTGGTCCGCTGATCGTTACCAATTCCCGCGGCGCGGCAAGCCGGACGTTTACGGTTAACCCAAATCAAGATTTTACCGTGACGATTAATCCGGCGAGCGTTAGAGCGGTGCAGGGGAGTTCGGCTGCGGTGTTGATCGATGCGATCCCTAACGCTGGTTTCAGTGGGATTATTCATCTGACCACAGGTCCGCTACCTGCGGGAGTGAACGCCAAGTTCTCTACCGCGTCACTTGCGCCAAATAATTGGTCCATATTGAGCCTGACAACAACGAATGACACGCCGAGCGGGGCGCATATCGTGGAGATCAAGGCCAGCGCGCAGATTGACGGCCAGACGATTTCCCGAAATGGAACTGTCACTTTGAATATCGCGGCGCCCGGAGAAACGGCCTTAATTGGCCAAGTACTAGATGGTGACGAGCGGCCTCTTGCCAACGTTAGTATCAAGCTGGGCGGGAGTATCCTGACGCAGCTTGGATTATCCGACTCTGCCGGGAATCTATTTGTCCCTCTCTCCGTTGCCGGGCCGCAGGTGTTCTTGATCGATGGCTCAACGGCCAATACTCCAACGACAAACTATCCTACAATTCCCATTACTCTCGACATTCAAGCAGGTATCGTCAATGAACTCGGTTACATCCCGCGGCTCCGCGGTCAACCCGTTGCCAAGCTCACTCCGATCGTTCCCGGCCAAGCTACCGTCATAACGGATCCGGATTTGCCGGGATTTAAAATGACGATCCCGACGGGAGTGAAAATCATAGGTTGGGACGGCCAACCCAATACACAGTTCGGGGTGACCACTGTAGCAACTGACCGCTCTCCTTTGCCGCCGCTGCCTGCGGGTTTGGAAGCCAGACAAACCTACCTGTTTTCGTTTGGTAAGGTTGGCGGTGGCACACCTACAGGTAACATTCCGATCGATACGGCGAATGATGTCGGCGGGTTGCCCGGCGAAAAAATAGATCTGTATTACTTTAACGAGGCGCCGGACGGGACAGCCCCCAATCGTTGGGAGAAATACGGAATCGGCACTGTTTCCTCTGATGGCAGCACGATTATCACAGACATCAACCCTGCCACCGGTCTGCCTTACGGCATACCGCGCTTCTGTTGTGGCGCGCGGACAAACGTTCGCCCGCCGAATTTCCCGATCGTTGGCGGCGGCCCCAGCGGTGGACCACGAGATGGTGGCAAGAAGGCGGGTGACCCGGTCGATACCGCGACGGGATTTTTTTACCTGGACAAGACCGACATGGTGCTCGATGGAAAGCTTACTATTGCGATCACCAGAACCTACAGAACCAATCTGACTAATCGAGGACCGTTTGGCCTTGGCACGAGTTGGCCGTTCGA
>DATACQ010000898.1:0-3723 GCA_036258955.1 Binatia bacterium | reverse complement strand
CTCGCGCGCGGTGAAACTTACACGTCCCTGACCGACGGCAAAAACTTCAGACGGTTCACGAGCACGATGGCGGGGCGCGGTGAATACGACCGCACCCGCATGACGTTGAACGCGATCGATCTGCTGCGCACGGCACTTGTGGAGGGAATGTAGTCAGCCGTTTCGCGACTGCATCGAGGGTCAATCCCACTATCCCTGACTGGTCATAATACGCTTGTTACTACGGTGTCATTCTGAGGCGCAGCCGAAGAATCTCGTTTCGGAGGTGTTTCAAAGACGAGATGCTTTCCTTGCGCTCAGGGTGACATGCTGAATCCGTGCGGCGTGGAGACTCGGTCTCAAGCTCCCGGCATGACTCTCGGCAGCAGACCTTCCAGTTGCTTTAGCGGTCCTTCCAGGCTGCGAATCGCATCGACCCAAAAATCGCTCGACTGAAGGTCCTTTCCGACCGTTTGCTTCACTACATTCTCGGCGGTGTCGCTGCCGGCGCGGCGCAGCAGCTCTTCATAACTGGGTAAAAAAGCCGCACCTTCTTTTTTGAACATCGCGTAGAGGCCACGACTCAAGAGGTATCCAAAGGTGTATGGAAAATTGTAGAAAGTTACGCCGGTGATATAAAAGTGCAACTTGGATGCCCAGAAATAGCTGTCCTCGCCGCCCTCCTCGAGGCTTTCACCGAGGACGCGTCGCTGCGTTTCCACCATTAAATTTTTGAGGCGGCTGACGCTCAGCTCGCCCTCTAGCCTTTCTGCGTAAAAAGCTTTTTCGAATTCATAGCGCACTGGTATGTCCAGCAGATAGACCGCCCCGTGACCTACGTCGATATCAAGAATCGTGGCTCTCTGAGTGTCGCTGATAGTTGTGTCTTCGAGCAGCCCGTTCATTAAGACCTGCTCGCCGAATGTAGAGGCGGTCTCGGCCAAAGTCATGGGATAGCCGCGCGCGTAGGGCCGCACATCGCGCATCAGATAACCATGAAACGCGTGCCCCGATTCGTGGGCCAGAGTGAGTACGTCGCCCAGTGATTCGTTGTAAGTCATGAAGATCCGCGATTCTTTGCTGAGCATCGAAGTGGAGCAGAATGCGCCCGGGCGTTTCGAGGTGCGAGGCTCCCAGTCGACCCAGTTTTTCCCGAGAACTTGCTGCTCGAAGAATTGGCCGAGCCTCGGATAGGCGCGGTGAAAAGATTCCTTCACCCATGCGCGCGCTCGTTCCCAAGAAAGCTTCTCTCCGTTGGGCAGAGGCAGCGGCGCGCCGAGATCGAACCAGGCGACTCCCGGCCGGCCCATCGTCTTTGCTTTCAGTTGAAGAATACGCCTCGGAAGTTCAATGTTCGCAAACAACGCCTCGAACATTGAATCGAGGGTTTTTCGGGACACCGCTGATTGGAACAGCGCAATGTCGAGAAAGTGGTTTACGCCGCGATGGCGGTTCAGGGTAAGCCGTGTGCCCGCGATGGCATTCAGCGCCGCGGCCGCCACATCTTCGATGCCGCGCCAAGCTTCATTTCCCGCTTGGAATGCCGCTTGGCGAACGCGCCGGTCGGGGTCGTCCATAAAAGAGCGACGTTGCGCCATCGGCACGCGCTGGTGCCGCCCATCGGGAAAGACCATGTCGAATTCGAGTTTCGCGGACATTCGATTGTAAAGCGTCCCCCATGATTGAATGCCGTCAATCCCGAGATCGGTGGCAAGAATCTCTTTCTCCGGCGCCATGGAGCGCAGCGCTTCTTCACGCAGCCGCTTTAAGTAATTTTCCGCGCTGACCAAAAACGGCCGGGCGAGAAATGCCGCAAACTCATCGTCCGCAGCGCTTTTGAAAGCGCGCAGATATTCGATGCGCAGCTTCGAGAACTCAGCGCGCAGTCGAGTCAGCGCCGCTTCTTCTTGGAGGTAATCTTCATTGCGGGCGTCAGCGGAGGCGAGACAGCCGATATACGAACCCAAGTGCGACATGCGTCGGCTCAAGTCTTCGCCGCTGATCAGGATTTCTTCCCAGGCCGCTGCGCTCGCATCCGTCAAGACAGGCAGTCGCGCGGCCTTATCTCGGAGAGCGCTGACATCGCTGCGGAGCGCTTCTTTGAACCGAAGCATTTCCGCGCCGTTAAATTCCGGAAAGTAGGAAGACAGATCCCAATTCATGGCTGGTATCGTTTCGAGTTTGGTGTTTCGAGTTGAGAGTACTACAACGTGAAGACCGGTTATTTGTCTGAAAATCAGGTAATTATCTCAAATGTCATTCCGGCCAAGCCGGCGAGAGCTAGCGCGAGCCGGAATCCAGCGTAAGGGCGGGTTTCAAACCCGCCCCTACTGGTTCCCGCTTTCGCGGGAATGACGGCTAACCCGTATCAGATAAAATACAACGGTGGTGGTACCATCCTAGGAACTCTTAATTCTCCTACTCCTTAAATTTCTACGTTCGTGCCAACCTGCCGCTCCAAAGCTTTACGATACACCAATTGTGCTGTGGCGACGTCTTGAATGGCGATGCCGACGGATTTGTACAGCGTGATTTCGGCAGCGCTGCTGCGGCCGGTTCTCGTGCCGGCGAGAACCTCGCCGATCTCCGCATGAATGCCTTGTTCGTTGAACGATTTTTCCTTAATCGCAAGCAGAACGTCGCCGCATTCGGCCATGATGGCCGCGCGCGCATCAACCACGACTAGAGAGCGGCATAACGTCGCACCGTCGATCTCGCGTAAATCGGGCCGGTGCGAGCCGACCGCGTTAACGTGCGCCCCGGGTTTCAGCCACTCGGCCCGGAGGACCGGCTCGGTTGCTGTCGAGACAGTCAGCACTATATCTGAATCACGCACTGCTTGTTCGGGGTTCGGCACTACCTCAATCGTAATACCTGTCTCTTTTTCGCAATCGGCCTTAATTTTTGCTCCGCTGGTGCCCGACGGGCTGTAGATTTTGATGTGGCTTAGCTCGCGCACGCAACGCAGCGCGCGGATATGAGCTCGCGCCTGAACCCCAGCGCCGATGATGCCCAACACTGGAGTCGCTGGATTGGCGAGACACCGAGTCGCTAGTGCGGAGGCGCAGGCCGTTCGGACAGTCGTGACATAGGTGCCGTCCATCGCCGCGAGCATTTTACCGGTTTCCTGGCTGAAGAGCATGATCGTCGCTAAAATGGCAGGCAGTCCCCGTTTGGGATTATTTTGAAAATAGGTCACGACCTTCATGCCCAGCGCTTGCTCCTGGCTTAAGTACCCCGGCATGCTGGTAATACGGCCTTCAATTTGCGGTAATGGAACGACCAGTCTGACCGGCATGACGGCGCGGCCGGTGGAGTACTGGATGTGAGCCTGGGATAATGCGGCGATGAGCTCATCTAAATCGATAAGAGTTGCAACTTGGTTCTCGGATAATAACAACATGTTTATTTTGATAGCACAGAGCCGTCGGAAGATGGTAGATGCCGCTTAACGAAACAGCGGTGATCATGGGCGAATTGATTCTCAGCCCGTTGATCGAACAAAAGCGCAGGACACACGTTAAAGTTTAAGTCCCTTCAGCGAGTGACCTTCACAGCGTGCGCTACTGCGCACGATTCACTCGATGGTACGCGCGGCGCACCCTACACGATCTCTGGGCGGAGGAAAGTGGAGAGGCTTACTCTTCGAACGCATCTGGTGAATAGTCCGGATCAGCGCAACAAACTTTCGCGCCCGATGACCGATTCAAAAGCCGCTCGTCCGATCTCACCCTCGCGGACGAT
>DATACQ010000897.1:0-4695 GCA_036258955.1 Binatia bacterium | reverse complement strand
GTCCAACGATTGGAACTGCTGGAACGATTGGCACGCAAATTACTTCTTAGTAATTTGCTTAAAGAACCCTTCCTGTTCCAGCTCATCCAATATGCTTTCGTTGAGATACTTGTCGAGATTGGTTTCCAGTTTGGGATTTTCCTGCGCGATCATCTCTAGCGTGTTGCGCAGTCCGCTTTGAGAAACACGCGTTGGAAACGAAAACTGCGGCGCGAAATATCGGTACGTCTCTTCGAGCGCTTTGGCATTATCTTGCTTCAACCTTTGCCTGAAAATCGCAATCCCCTTTTCCTTGTCGTTCATGAACTGGTATGTGCCTTCAGCGTAGGCACGCGAGAAACGCTTCACGACATCCCGATTGTTCTGCAAAAACGAGCGACGGACGGCGACAGCACTCATCGGATAATCAGCCGTCTTAAAGTCATTCAGGTTCCCGAGCTCGTGCATCCCCGCGCGCAACGCCTCGCCGAGCTCCGGGTGAGACAGCACCGTCGCATCTAAGGCTTTTGCGAACAGAGCGGCAAGTCGGTTCGCGCCGCCGCCGGCCTGCAGGACCGTCACCTTCTCACGGGGTATGTTCCACTCCCTGAGCAGCAGGGTCACCGCCAGATCATTGGCGCCGCCGAAACCCACGACGCCGATTTTCTTGCCGATGAGGTCCGCCGGCTTGCGAATTTCCTTTTGGGTTACCAGACTGAACGGAAACTTGTTCAAGGAACCTCCCACCAGCACCATATCCGCCCCCCGCATCGTGGCGCGAACGTAACCGGCAGCATCGACATGCGCGAAATGGATGCTCTCCCCGATGAGTGCCTGGATCTGCCGTGTCGTCCCGGGCACCAGGATAGTTTCGCCGTCAAGGCCGTACTTTTTAAGCAGGCCCAAGTCCTTGGCAGCCCACATCGACACCTGAAATCCCGCAAACCCGGCGTACCCCAACAGATAGCGTTCCTGGGCCGCGGCGCCGATTGGATTTAGCAGGAGTAAAGCAGCCAAACAGTATAGCCACGTCTTTGGCAATCGCATCATGCCTCCTTTATCGGATTCGTTCGAAACGTTCCAATCGTTCCAGCAGTTCCAAGTGTCAAACGCATCTCGGGCCTAGAAAATTAAACGAGCGGGGCACTTTTTACCCTGAACGAAAACCAATGGCGTTAACGGCTGGAACATTTGAACCTCTGGGACGACTTGGAACGGCCTTTTACGAATTTGCGGCCAGCTTTCTGACATACTCCTTACAATCAGTCGCAGCAGGGATGACCTCGGAGATAACAGCAATATGGTTAAATTTGTTGGATTTCGGGTCTCGGATAACGTGCATCGGATCGCGTCCTGCCTTGACATCGTTGATCGCGCTCATGATGAGCTTGCGCGCTGCAATAATGGCCTTGTCGGAGCTGACGAGGTGCTCTTCGGTGCGGTCTTGCACGGGTCCCTGACTTTCAGTGGCGAACGCATCATGGGTCTGGAAATTGAATCCCATCCCGGTAAAACTTTGCGTCGCCATAGAAGCGCGGTCCTGCTGATAGCGATTTACGGCGTTGCGCGCCAAGTGGTAATCCGGAGAGAGATCGGCGCGATTTTTTTCCCGCAGCTCCGGCGCGATCGCCCGTCTTCGGTTGAACATGAAGATGTACTTCCAGTGCGTCCGATCGTCGATCGGCACGTGCCAATGAACCGCGTAACCCTCCCCGACAGTTGAACCACCGAACGCCGCCAGGTTCGGCATGATGAAATTAGTGACGCGGACGTAACGAGCGCCCGCCTCGGCGGCGCGCACCGTATAGATTCTCAAGCCATAGTCGGTCACCTCCGCTTCGATGGTGGGAGCAACATCTCTGCCGAGAAGCGTGTTATCGGTCTCTCCGCTGTCACCGACGACCCGTTGCAATGCCGGCCGGCCTTCGGAGAGTTGCTGGTGCAAGAAGGACAAATGGACGGGATCGATATTGCCTTCGTTGCCCTGAAGGTAATTGCAGTTGTAAAACGCTTTCGTGACATGTCGCTGCGGTTCCGGCACCATGAGAAACTCATAGCTGGGCAATAGCGGCGGATCACCTGCACCCATATAGGTGAAAATCACTCCACCTCTTTCCTGGCACGGGTGAGCTCGATGCTTGATTTCATGCCGGTTCGCGCCGCCGCCTGGCTCGCCGGGCTGTTCCAGCACGCGGCCGCAAATGTCGTACAGCCAGCCATGGTACAGACAACGCAAACCACCGTTTTCTATCCGCCCATAGCTCAAATCGGTTCCCCGATGCGCGCAGTGCAGGCCGATAAGGCCGGGCCGGTCCCGATCATCGCGAAAGAGCACCAGTTCGTCGCCGAGGATGCGCACTTTCAGCGGCGCCCCGCCGGTTGGAAGTTCCTCGCTGAGAGCAACCGGCTGCCAGTAGCGGCGCATCATCTCGCCACACGGAGTGCCCGCCCCCGTCTGAGTCAACGTATTGTTTTCTGCTTGCGTAATCATATGACCTCAATCTCAGCTTTGATGCCTTACGAGTGACTAATATGATTTAACGCGGGCTTAGACAAGCGTGAACGGTAAGGGCAGGAAAGAGCAAGAAGAAGAGATCAGCTCAGGACGACATTACGACGACTGTGCAGTTTGACACAGGATGGAGGTCAGGAACGTTTGGCCTCAGCCCAGCTTCCGCAGAAGAGGCCGGGGTAATCATTCGCTCACCGTCGTCCCCAAATGTCCTCGGCGACCGTGCGAATAAGATCGAACTTGCGCCACTGATCGTCCTCGCTCAGCAGGTTGCCGATAATGTTGGACGAGAAGCCGCACTGAGGACTGAGCGCTAGCTGTTCGAGCGGCAGGTGGCGTGCCGCTTCGTCGATGCGCCGCTTCAGTTCCTCAGCGCTTTCCAGAGCAGGGACTTTAGTGCTCACGAGACCGAGGACAACGGTTTTCTCCTTGGGCACGAAACGCAGCGGCTCGAATCCGCCAGCCCGCTGGGTATCGTACTCGAGCAGAAACCGGTCATGTTTCAGGGTAGTGAAAAACCGCTCTGCGATGCCGTCGTAACCGCCTTCCCGGTGCCACATGCTGCGCACGTTACCGCGGCATAGGTGCATGCCGAAGGTGACCCCGGTGACCCCACCGATGATCGCGTTGTCCGCCATCATGGAACGTTCCATTTTCGCCATTGGGTCCACTCCCGCCGCCCGCATCTTTTCGATGGATTGGCTGTCCACGTAAGCAGTGTAGCTCGACGCGTCGATCTGAATATAGGGACAGCCCGCGTCCGCCAGCTGCGTCACGAGCCGGCGACAGATGGAAACTACGTCGGCTAGATATTCCTCACGATCGGCATAAACCCCCGAGGCATTCTGACGTTCGAAGTTTTCCAGGATGCGATCCGGCGAGATGATTGAGACCTTGAGCGGTTTGTTCGTGAGCTTTGCAGCAAATCGCCACTCTTTTAGCGGTTGGTTTTCGCTCAAACGCAGACGTTGTATGATCGGACGCCAATACTGGAGCTTTGGGTCGGTTTTAGCTGAGTCGGGTTGCCACCTTTCCAACGGCTGACCGCCGGTGGTTCGGCTCTGCTGAAATTGCAGGGTCTGCTTGTCAGGCACAAACCCGGACACCGATTCGACAAAGCTGTCCTGAAAATTGAGCCGGCGATATTCGCCATCGGTTAAGACGGGCAAATCGTGGGCCTGTTGCTGTACGATCACAGAGAGAATCGCCTCGTCTTGAGCTTCGCGTAGCGTGACATCGCTCGCGGCGCCCCGTCCGTGGCGCTCGTACACGCTCTTCAACTTCTCAGGGCGCAGAAGACTGCCCACCTGGTCTAGCCGTACTCGGGATAACAGGCCAGGCTCCGCGCCGCCTTTTTCATCCGTCATTATGGACCTCCGTGTCTCGCCTTCACTTCCAAAGTTCCGCGAGAAATCCCGACCGTTTGATCTCATCCACATAGCTGTTGTCATAGTAAGCGGAGAGCGGGGTCGCCCCGGCGGCTTTGGGATCAATCAAATTCCACTGAGCGGACTGCTGAACGATCGGCTGGATGGAACCCGGCGTTACCGTCGGATCCTTGACGAAGATCTCGAGGGCGAACCTGTAGCTCTGGTCCAAGACTTCCGTTTCCTTCTGCCGTGTGTACTTCGCTAACGCGGCTTTCGCCTGTCTTTCATCGGCAAACATCCGCTTGATGCCCTCCATCGTCGCTTTGATCATGCCCGTGATGATCTCGCGATTTTTCGCCGCGAGGGACTTACGTGCCACGAGCCCATTTATTAAGAACTCGACGCCGGCTTTTTTGAAATCGCTCGGTCCCACCAACTCCCGATAGCCGTCGTTCATCAAACGAAAGGTGTTTGGCGCGGATGTGATAATGCCGTCGATCAAACCCTGCGAGAGGCTCGTTAGCCCCTGTGCCGTGGTGCCGGTCTGGACGACTTGCACGCCTTGAACCTTGTGAAGGTTTAAAATCGCCTGCAGAGTGAAGTGAGGAATCGCTCCGAGCCGGCTGATTCCTATCTTCTTTCCGGTGAGATCCGCGGGTGTCCTGATATCGGATCTCACGATCAGCGACTGGATCGCATAAGGGGTCATGGTCGCCACCTGGACGATATCGCCCCCTTGAAGCACATTGGTTACGAGCGGCGGGCCGCCGCCGGCGGCTATGATCGCTTGGCCGCCGAGCATCGCCTGGATAATTACCGGCGAGGCACCGACAT
>DATACQ010000896.1:0-4314 GCA_036258955.1 Binatia bacterium | reverse complement strand
ATGAACGGAAATTTTGTATCTTTATTCCGTTCGTCCTGAGAATTATCCAACGGCGAACGGGTAATTTTCATTGAGAACTAAGCTAGCTCACCACGAGCGGTATAAACGGCGTGCAGTGTAGGGACGGTCGCGAGCCATTTTACAAAGCTCTTCGTTGCTTTGATGAACTCAGGAAAGGCTCTGAGCGCGGCGATCCGCGAACTTAATTAAAAGCATAAAAAACCCCCAAGATAATTCCGAAGACGATGTGAGCGATAATTACCGAAACCGGAGTCTGATAGCCATAGTTGAGAGCGAGAAAACCAGGGGGTTCGAGCTGGCGCATCAGAGTTGGCCCCTGTTGCTCGCTGGCCATGCGCGGGTGCAGGCCAGGCATGAGCGACATACCAGCAGTAAGCACAAAGGTGGCATGAACGAAAACCTGTGAGCGCGCCGCGCCACCACGTGGCCCCACCCCATAAGTGGAACGTTCTCTTCCGCGGGTGCGTCAAGATCGCCTAAATCGTCAGAAAGTCGCGCCTCAACGATTTCTGGAGGTAGGTCGTCCAAACCGAAATATTGGCCTCTGCATAACACGAAAGCGGGTTCGATCGCGTTCTCGAGTTCCCTGATGTGCCCGGCCAACCATAGCTCATGAGAGCCGCCATTGCTTCTCGGGTAGCGCCGAGGAGAGTTTTTCCGGTCTGTCGGTTGAACTTTTCGACGAAATGCTGAACCAGGAGCGGAATATCGTCGCGGCGCTCTCGAAGCGACGGCAGGCTAATGCTCACGACTTTCAAACGATAGTAAAGATCGTCACGAAAACGACCCTCTCGCACTAGCTCCCAGAGATTCTTGTTGCTGGCAGCGATTACGCGCACGTCGACTTTATTGGTTCTACTCTCACCGACGCGCTCGAACTCTTTCTCTTGAAGGACACGGAGGAGCTTCACCTGCACGGGCGGGCTGACATCGCCAATCTCGTCCAAGAAGATTGTGCCGCCATCGGCCAGTTCAAAGCGTCCGACTTTTGCGTTTGCAGCTCCCGTAAAGGCGCCTCTAACGTGTCCGAAGAGTTCGCTTTCGAGAAGACCCTCAACCAAAGCCGCACAGTTCACGGTGACAAACGGTCTCTTTCGCCGCGGACTTTGATGATGGATAGCGCGGGCAACGAGTTCCTTCCCGGTCCCACTCTCGCCCTGGATGAGCACCGAAGCGAGAGATTCGGCTACCTGTTCGATAAGGCGGTAGATCTCTCTCATTCTATGATTTTTCCCGATGATCTCATGAAAGGCGGATTGGCCTTTTAGCTGCTCCCGAAGATCATGTATCTGCTGAATATCCCGCAAAGCGATAACGACGCCGCCCGGACGTCCGGTGGCTTCAAAAAGCGCGTTTATTGTCACAAGAACACGTCTTCGTTGGCCGGCTTTCCCGACCACCTCGCGCTCGAGATCACTGACGTATTCGCATTTCTCGACTGCGTTGCGGAGCAGTGCGCCGTCATCGGTCAGTCCTTCGGCAAAACATCGGCGAAACGCTTACCCACCGTTTCTTCGGGCGTAAATCCCGTGAGCGCTGCAGCGGCGCGATTGAACGAGATTATGCGCATGTTCTGATCGATCGTTATGATCCCATCAGAAAGGCTATTCAGAATGCGGCCCAGGGTGTCGCACGTTGAGAGACAGGCGCCTAGGCGATCACGCAGCTTCAACGGCCCTCGAGATCGAGCCTCCGGGCCAAGGTCCGAGCATACGGCAGTACGGCCTCAGCGGTTTTTGAGCCATCCAGCGGAATCAGCATTCTTGCGTACATGTTTTCCTCCTCGTTCGAGAAAATCCTTCAAAGCCACAGCTTGGTTGTGATCCGGATCTCGAGCGCCATAAAGTAAAGTTACAGTGGACTTATGAGCTTTCCTTGTAATCGAAGCACACGCCTCGGTCTTATCGCGAAGCTCCGCGAAGTAACCCTGGCGAAACTGTTGCCATTTTCGTGGATCGTGCCAAACCACTTGCGCAAACGGTCACTAGGCGCCAGCTCTTTCAACCAGCCATCCAGCGCCGCATCGGTTTTTTTCAAACCTCTAAGTCAGAGCCGGTCGACCAGAAAACGCTGCCGTCACTAGCCTTAGGCTTGTCGTAAACTCGTTTAACTTTGATCACTGGCGGCGATCTCGAATAAGAGAATTCTGTGCGGCTAGCAGTGGTAATCGCGGGCTCCTTCCGGCTGATAGACGACCTCTTTGACTTTCAGCCGCTTCAGCCCTCCTGGCACTTTCCACTGCACAGTATCTCCCACCCGATATCCTAAGACCGCCGTTCCAATGGGTGCTAGGATTGAAATCTTTCCATTCGTCGAGTCGGCCTTAGCCGGGAACACCAACGTGTAGACGAGATCCTCTCCAATATCCAAGTCACTCAGACGAAACGTCGAGTTCATTGTAATGACATCACTCGGAATTTCCTCGGGTTTAACGATCTCGGCGCGCTCGAGCTCTTCATCCAATTCCTGAAGATACGCTATGACCCTTCGGTCCCAACGCTCTTCGGCGTATTTGATCAGCCCTTTGAGCCGCTTCCGGTCGAATTCTGTAATATAAATTTTGTCTTTGAGCGACATGATCTATCCCTTCTGACGCTAGACGCGTTATCACGCGGCGGCCTTGTAAAGTTCTTCATCTGCGGCCGCGAAGTTGGCGGGAATGGCCACTACTGGGCAGGGCGCATTGCGAATAACTTTTTCGGTCACGCTATCCAAGAACATTCTGGCCAGCCCGCGCTTTCGCCTACTGGCCATAATGATCAAATCAACTGCTTCTGCTTTGGCGGTTGCGACGATACTCTTTTCCGGAGTGTCGAACTCTACTTTTTGCCTTACCCGCACTGATCGTCGATGATGACGACGTAAGCTGCCGGCTCTTTACCGAAGTTCTCGAGGGAGACGGCCACGAGGTTCGTACAGCGCATAGCGGCGAAGAGGCGCTCGAGCGCCTGCGCAGCGAACCTCACGATCTTTACTGGTCGATGTCCGTATGCCGGGAATCACCGGCCTGGACGTCACCCGGACCATGCGGCAGGAGCAGCCGCAACTCCTTATTATCGTGATGACTGCCTTCGGCTCGATAGAAACGGCCGTGGAGGCTATTCACGAAGGCGCTTTCGACTATGTCTCGAAGCCCATGAACCTCGACGAGCTGAAAAAAATCGTCTCCCGGGCCTTGGGACAAAGAGAACTGCGTGCGCTGTCCCGCGGCAAGATCAAACTGCTTGAAGATCCAGAGCAGCAGAAAACCATCATCGGGCGGAGCCCGGCGATGGTAGAGGTCTTCAAGAGAGTTGCGCGTGTCGCTCCGCCTAAAAGCACCGTGCTAATTCTCGGTGAAAGCGGCACCGGGAAAGAGGTCATTGCCCGTTCAATCCACCGACACAGCGCCCGCGCACGAGGCCCGTTCGTCGCAGTGGATTGCGGGGCTCTCACGGAAACGCTGCTGGAAAGCGAGCTGTTCGGGCACGCGCGCGGCGCGTTTACGGGAGCGGTTTCTGATAAGAAGGGAGTATTTCAACTCGCCAGCGGCGGCACGTGTTTTCTCGACGAGATCGGCGACATCAGCAGCAACATGCAGGCCAAACTCCTCCGGGTCTTGCAGGAAGGAGAGGTGCGACCGGTCGGGGCCAAGGACTCGGTGAAAGTCGATGTGCGGGTACTAGCCGCTACCAATAAAGACTTTGACTGAGCTGGTGAAGAGCGGAGCTTTTCGCGAGGATCTCTACTATCGGTTGAACGTGGTGAAAATCCAGCTTCCGCCGCTCCGGGACCGACCCGAAGACATCGATGCGCTGCTGGAAATTTTCGTCCGCCGTTACAGCGAACTCGCGCGCAAGCACATCACGGCGATCTCACACGACGCTTTGGAGCGGCTGAAAAGCTACTCCTGGCCGGGCAACATCCGGCAGCTTGAAAACGTCATCGAGCAAGCCGTGGTCCTCTCAACGCATCCGGTGCTCACGTTAGAGGATCTACCCCGGGAAGTGCGCGAAGGCGTAGCGCCCTCATACAGTAACGCGGAAAATGGAGCACTTATCGTTTCGGATACGCCAAGCCTGGACGAGATCAAAAAACGTTACGTGCTCTATGTCATTAACCGCGTCCGTGGAAATATCTCGCGCGCGGCGAAGGTTCTGAACGTCGACAGGCGTTCGCTCTATCGCATGCTCGCGCGATGGAAGATAGAGCCGTTTGCGGCCGCCGAGTCGCAAGACCCTCTCGAGGCCGGCAGCAAAGATGCGAAGTTTACGAATCAACCGAAATAGGATTTGCCGGACCTTTCGCGAGCGG
>DATACQ010000895.1:0-3442 GCA_036258955.1 Binatia bacterium | reverse complement strand
GTAAACCATGAACACACCATCCATGAAAGCCACCTTCGGCACTCGATCGCGGTACTTGGGTTCCACGTAGCGCTCCCACAGGTACTCGGGCTCGTGCATATGCGCATCGGCGTCGATGACTTTCATTCCCTTCCACATAATCGAGTTCTCCTTGCGTTTGTTTCGATCCGAGATTAGGCGAATCGGCGTTAACGTGTCAAGACAACTTGCGCTGCGTGCGCTTGACCCGGCGAACACATGTATTGGATAGTCGCCCAGACTCGGGACCTCAAAATTTTGCCGAGCTAAGCTTGATTGTGAAGGAGAGTCGCTATGCTCTGGTTCCTTCAGTTTCGGAAGCGAAAATACCGCCTGCCGCTCCTGTCGATGTTCGTGATTTTGATATCCTTCTCCGTCGCGCGCGCCGCGGAACAGATTCGCGTCGGCTACGGCTCGTTGAGCACAAGCTATGCGGCTATTTGGCTGGCAGGCGAGGCCCGCTTGTTTGAAAAGAACGGCATCAATGCGGAGGTTCTCTATCTTGAAAGCGCGCTCGTACGCGCGGCACTGATTTCCGGCGAGATTGCCATGGGCGGCATGTCCGGGACCACCATGGCCGCGCCTCGTTTGCAGGGTGCCGACCCGATCATTATCGCCAGCTTCGCAAATGCGCTTCAGTACCGGTTGGTTGTGCGCCCGGACATTCGGACGGTCGCCGATCTAAAGGGCAAACGCGTCGGTGTCGCGAGCTTCGGCCTGGGCGCGCATCGAGGCGCGCAGGTCATGCTCGCTAAGCTCGGGCTCAACCCCGATACGGATGTGACGATGCTCCAGATCGGCGGAGACCCGACGCGCCTTTCGGCATTGCTGAGCGGCAGCATCGACGCCAGCGTCTTTAATCCGCCGCTGCACCATCGTGCGGTCGAAGCGGGCATGAAAATACTCGCGAACATCGAAGAAATGAATTTTCCGGTTCAAGGTTCCGCCCTTGTGACCACCGACAGATTTATAAAGAAGAATCCCGACGTGGTGCGCCGCGCGATAAGATCCATTATTGAATCGATCCACCTGATCAAAACGAACCCGGAGCTAACCAAACGAGCCATCCGGAAATACATGCGCTTCAAAGATGACCGAGACACAGAGGAAGCGTATCAGATCATGCGCGACATTGCGCCGCGCAAACCGTATCCGACTGTCGAAGGGATGAAAGCCGTGCTCGATGAGCTAAGCCTAAAGTTGCCGGCGGCGAAAACCGCTCAGCCGCGCGATTTTATGGATACCCGGTTCATCGAAGAACTGGATCGCTCAGGGTTCATCGACCGCCTGTACAAATAACCGTCGAAAAATAACGCGAAGCTCTCGGTCGGTAGAAACTTAACGCACGCCTGACGCTATGGATAACGAAGCCACTTCCTTCTTGCGCCGACGTATTCTTTTGCGCCATCATCCGTCCGCATTCCTGCTCGCGGCGCAAATATGAGCCTGATGCTGTACGCCGCGTTCGACGGCGGCCTAATCGGTTTAACGATCGTGCGCCAGGATCGCACTACGGCTTTCTGAAACTGCCGTAGCTCAGTGCTCGCAGATTAACACGTCAAGAGCAATTGCCCTATTCTAGCCGGCAGACTTCATATTGTGACTGATCGAGGTCGATGTTTCTGATGCACTTAAACCGGCAGCTTACTTGAAGCTACCGGTTCGGCGCAGCGCTCCTCGGGCGGTGGCGATTTTCTCCTACCCTCGGCAACGGCCTGCGCGATCCATTGAGCGTTTTCCGCGGGGACCACTCCCGATCCATAATGCGTAGCATACGTCTGAGTAAACTCTGCGCCTAGAAAAAATATCAGGGACGAGTAATAGACCCACAGCAGAACCAGAATAATGGATGCCGCGGCTCCATACGCCGAGGTTACGCTGCCACTGCCTAAATAGAGCCCGATCAGAAATTTTCCAACCGCGAATAGAAAGGACGTCAGCGCAGCACCTACCCAAACATCCCTCCATTGGATGCGAGCGTCCGGCAGGATTTTGTACATCATCGCAAAAAGCGCCGTAATGAAGAGAAAGGAAAGCAGTATATCTGCCGCCTGCGCTACGAATGCAGCCCTGCCAAGGACTGCGCCCATATAATTTATGATCCCGCTCAGAACTGCGCTTACGGCAAGAGAAACCAAGAGCAGAAAGCCAATTACCAGAATCATCGCAAAAGAGATCAAGCGCTGGCGAGCGAAACCCCAGATACCGAGACCGGACTTTGGCACCACGCCCCAGATTGTGTCGAGAGAACTCTGCAGTTGGCCGAAAACGCCGCCCGCACCGAAAAACAACGCGACAAGACCCAGCAGCGTCGAAATGATGCCGGTCTTAGGCTTGTTGCTGGCGTTTTGCACCAGCGCCTGAATAGCCTGCGCACCTTCCTGGCCGATCGCGTCCTGGATCGTTTCAACGAGTCGGTTCTCTGCCGCTTGGCGGCCGAACGCAAAGCCCGCTATGGCAATAACGATAATGAGCAGCGGCGCCAGTGAGAAAAGGGTGTAGTAAGACAGCGAGGCGGCTAATTGAAACGGCTGATCTTCAATCCATTGGACGACAGTATCTTTGATGAATTGCCAGACGGATTTTTTTCCGCTCTTACTCACCTGCGCCTCGCACGATCACGTTTTTACTACAGATGATAACAGTTATTTGCACCCAAAAAAGCAAGTTAAGGTCCGAGTTGTTCCGTAGCGAACCTCCAGGGATAGATTTTTTGCGCATTGTAATCATCACGGACGCGAAATAAGATCGCACCGAGAGTATGGTTACCAAGGAGAGAGCGATGAAGCGTCAATTTTTAGGCTTGTTGATGTTGATCATGTTGTTTGCCGCCGCGTGCGCGATGGACGATCGCCGTGATGATCGTCGCGATGGAAGGCGTCCCGGCGGATTTTTTGGAGCCAAAACCGGGTGGACGCGGCTCGGCTCCGCTGTTGCGGATTTCAAGACCGAGCGCGATCGCATTAGTGTCGGGGGAAACCAGGGGCCGTTTAGGGAGATCATGTTCGAGGTTGATGGGTCCGACCTGGAAATGCGCGACATTGTGGTCACGTTCGGCGATGGCTCACGATTTTCGCCTGACACCAGGCCCCGATACCAGGAAGGCAGCCGAAGCCGCACCATCGATCTTCCGGGCGAAAGGCGTACGATCAGGCAAGTCGAGTTTAGTTACCGCAGCTTGGACAAGCGAAGCGGCAGAGCCACGATAACGCTGTACGCAAGATAGAGTTCCGCAGAGCGGCCGCACGGTAGCGGCGGCCGTTCAAAATTCAACGTCCCTCATGCTTCGCCTCTCACAGGGCGAGGGTCATGAATCCAGTTGGAGTCGCGGAGCTGTGTCGGTAGGTGCATGCCTGCTTATACTCGCTTCGGGAGGCTAAAGTTTTTAAAACCGTAGCTCATGCGCGCAGTCGTTCAAACTCTG
>DATACQ010000894.1:0-2425 GCA_036258955.1 Binatia bacterium | reverse complement strand
TGTCAGTATTCTCAAACAGATCATCCCGGCCCGCCCAGTGCCCAAACTCATGGGTGGCGATGTTCTGCAGGTCGTAGGCGTCGGGAGCGTCAAGGCTTTTCTGACATTCATCCGAACCTGTAAAATTCGCCCAGGGATGTCGTTTGTTAAAAACTGTATCCACCTCCAGAACCTCTCCCGAGATTCTGGAAAACCAGACGAAGGTGAGCCCGACCGTGGATCGCTGTAACTTCTTCCACAGAATAGCATTTACTTTGTCGAGTCTCGCCCGGCCCACTTTAGTATCCTGTCCCTGAATAAACACGTTCTCATACCAAGCATTGAACGACGCGGTTAACACGTTGTCCACGCCCGCTGCCACACTTGCGGGCACGCTCTTTCGGTTTAGACTCCAGGTGATCGGTCCTGCCAGATGCCAGGGAGTGCGTTCGAAGTTGCTCGATTCAGTATTAGTGGGAGTACAGGTGCCCAGGTGATTGGGCTTTAACACACGCGGCCGATGAACAAAGACCCGCAGCTCAACGCCGGAGGGGAGCGGATCTTCCAGCGCGTCTTCGTCGGCCTCTTCGTCTCGCGACTGCGCTCCGGTGACGGCAGAAATTGTCGCCGCTAAGGTCCCGAGCGCTATAAAACCTACGAAAAGATAGATGCTCCATCGGGAGTTCATCACACCTCCTAAGATTTGGCCGTTTTCAACCTTGCGTTTTCAATTGATAGTAAGCTGCGGGCGAACAGGGCACACGACCGCTATGGACGCCTGGCGCGAAGTGGGTTTGCTTCTTCGGGATGCGGACCAAAATCGGATGAGTAGAGCAGTTACTCCAGAACGCGGATAGCATTGCCTCCGGATTACTCGGCAGATGCTATCCAACCGCGCTCGCTCGTTGTGTCGCGGACAGGTTCAAGCCAACGATGAATGAGGGGTTGACAGTGCACATGGTGTAGATCTCTTTCGGCGTGCAGCCGAACGCCGCCATGTAGTTGCGGAGCAGGCGGAGCGACTCGACCGAGTTCGGAAACAGGGGCTCGCCCGCATCGGACGAAAGCGTGCAGTGTTCGGGACCGACCGTCCGGATCGCCGCGTACATGTTCGCGGGATCGATGCCGAGAAGCGGCGACAGTTCGTCATAGGTAAAGTTAATCCATAGGCCGGCACCGGCCGCGTCCTTCATCTCCTCAATCGTGAGATTGACGAATGGGCTGAAGGGGTGATCAACGACTCCTTTCTTGAAGCCGATCTTGTGGCTGAACTCGGCCATCGCCCGAAACTCCTGCTTTGTCGGATGGCCAAAGAAGATCGCGGCATCGTAATCATAGGCCATGCGGAAAATATCCTCGATCTCCGCCATGAGCCGGCCGTTTTCGTCAAGAAGATAATGGCCGTACTTGAGCGATTCGGACCAGGGCAGAGGTTCTGTATGCGCATTTGGGTCGGCGCTTTTGTCCCAAGCGCTGGGCTTGCCGCCCACGATTGACAGCGTGTGGGCCGAGGTGTTGTTGGGCATCCACAGCGCGATGACACCCGATTTCAACATCTTGGCGCACCATGCGGGCTCGATCTTTGAAAGAAAACCTTGTGTCACCGAGCTGCCCGCCCAGACGTGCACCGGGATGAAATGCTTCTCCTCGCACCAGGAATTCAGCGCGCTGCGCACTGCTGCGACCGCGGCCGCCGGATCCTTTCGCCCGACGATCGTTTTATAGAGCAGACCCGTCATGCCGCTCTTCGAAGCGAGCTTGGCGACACCCAGCGCATCTTGCTGGCCCTCGTGCGCGTGGCAATGAATATCGATTGCCTCCTCGACGCCGAGCACCTTGTCCAGAGAGGGATCGATGGCCTGCTTGAAACCGCGACGAGCAGGATAAGAAGTCACCGAGCGCGCTGCGCTCGGAGTCGCGTAATTGTGGTTTGTGTCGGGCATCGTCAACCCTCCTGTGAACGAATTCCTGGAACATAGCGCGTCCGCGAACGACGGGCAAATGTTATTTCTCGGGCCCGCGCCCCTGTGTCAGCCGGCTAAAACCGGTTCATTGGCAGATTTCTTTCGTGCGGGCTTCATGCGCGGCAGTCCAGACACCCGCTTCTTTGTAAAACCTTATGGCGCCGGGATGATAAGGCACGGTGAAGTTCGTGATCGCCTGCATTTCTTTTGTCCATTTCTTAAATAGCGGGTGCTTGGTTTGTAACTCGCTCAAGTTGTCCCACCACGCTTTCACCAGCGTATAGACGGCGCGTTCGCTCACTTTAGTGGAACTCACGAGATGAAGCGGATAACCGATCACGTAAGTATCGCCTTTGATTCCGGTAACGGGGTCGGACTTGACCAAGCTGACGCCCGATTTTGCAAGAATGGCCTTGGTCTTGTCGGTGTTGGGGAGGCTGAGAAATCGCACCGGCTCCGCAGCGTTGACTTCCTCCACCAGT
>DATACQ010000893.1:0-1584 GCA_036258955.1 Binatia bacterium | reverse complement strand
GATCCAATCATCCGCGCTTGGGAGAACAAAAAGCCGGACGATTTTTCCACTTATGCAGCCGGAAGCTGGGGACCGCTAAAAGCCGATGAGTTCATCAAACGCGACGGGCGACGCTGGCGCCAGCCCTGATATGCAAAGCGCATGGCGCAAAGGGCATGGAGCAAACGGGGAAAAGCAAGATCCGGGCTCGCTTTGCGCTTAGCGCTTAGCACTTTGCGAAGACCGATGGGAGAGGCTTACTCGCCGGGACGTAATCTCGTAAATAGTTCCGCCTAAACGGCGAAAATTGCGAAAACCAAGGTGGCTGATAACAACTTAATCCTGGCGGGGGATATCGGGGGAACAAAGACACACCTGGCCTTGGTGTCGGTTGATGGCGAAAAACTCCGGTTTGAGTCCGAGAGAACGTTTCCCAGCAAAGAGTATCCGGGGCTCGAACCTGTTTTGCATGAGTTTCTTACCCACGGGGTAAACAAGATCAGCACCGCGTGCTTCGGCGTCGCGGGACCGGTTGTCGAGGGCTCCGTCAAGACACCCAATCTGCCGTGGATTATAGATGCACTTGAGCTCAAAAATCAGCTCAATTTACCGTCCGTCGCTTTGCTGAATGATCTCGAAGCCGCTGCTTTCGGCATTTTCACACTTGAGGCTGACGAGTTTATTTGTCTTAACGAGGGTAGCGCTCGACGGCCGGCCAACAAGGCCCTTATCGCGGCAGGCACCGGATTGGGAGAAGCCCTGCTTTATGACGATGGCCGCAATTATCATCCGATCGCGTCGGAAGGCGGCCACGGAGATTTCGCGGCACGAAACGACATAGAGATCGAGTTGTTGCGCCATCTCACGCGCAAGTTCGGTCGCGTAAGTTACGAGCGGGTCGTGTCCGGTCCGGGCATTGCAGACATCTATGAATTTCTCCGCGACAGTGGCCAGTATGACGAGCCACGCTCGTTTCAAGAAAAACTCGCCACCGGCGGGGATCGAAGCGCGTTGATTTCACAGGCCGCGCTTGCCGGCGAGCCTGAGATTTGCGTCAAAGCCCTGGACGTTTTCGTTTCGGCATACGGCGCTGAAGCCGGCAATCTCGCATTGCGCGGGAAGGCGATCGGCGGCGTATATATCGGCGGCGGCATCGCGCCGAAGATCCAAAACAAACTTGTCGAGGGTTTGTTCATGCGCGCGTTCGTCGCCAAGGGGCGCTACAAAGAATTTGTATCAGCCATTCCCGTATATCTGATCACCAACGAAAAGACCGCGCTTCAAGGGGCGGCTTACTACGGCGCGTTTCGTTCCAATGGCTAAGCGCGAAACCTTCGTCTATCCCAACATTGAGGACCTCAGCCGGAATGTGGCTGAGGAGTTTGTTCGCTTGGTCGAGCCGGCGCTCCGGAGCTCGGGGCGCTTCACCGTCGCGCTGTCCGGTGGCGAAACCCCGCAGCGATTGTATCAGATCCTGCCAGAGCCGGCGTATTCCGAACAGGTTTCCTGGAAATCCCTCCACGTCTTCTGGGGCGATGAGCGCTGCGTGCCGCCGGACGATTCGGAGAGCAATTACGGCATGGCGCGTAGTCTGATGCTCTCGAA
>DATACQ010000892.1:0-13897 GCA_036258955.1 Binatia bacterium | reverse complement strand
ACGGGTACGATTTCCACGCCTACCTTGGCGCCGGTTTCCACGGCGAACTTCTCACGATTCGCGCGGGTCGGGCTGAACACTTTTATTTTTTTGATCTTGCGCGCCTCGCAAACCGCCATCACTTGAGTGCCCGCCTGCCAGCCTGAACCGATCAAGCCAACGACTTCGGCGTTCTGCCGCGCCAGGTATCGTGTCGCTACGCCGTTGGCGCCACCGACACGGAAACGCTGTAACACGCCGTCGTTCATGACGGCGAGCAAGTCACCGGTTGCCGAACTGAAGAGCAACACAACTCCCATCCAGCGTTGTCCGGCCAACATCGGCAACTTCTCGCGGCGCAGGCCATCGCCGCTATCCCGCCAAGCGACGATATCCGATGAGAAACGCAGCGCGGCGGTGCCAAAGTGCGGGCTTGCGCCGCTCATGCTTTTGAGATAATGCGCCATCGGTCCTTCGGCGCTCTGAGCCGCGGCTGTGGGGCTATGCACGTCCGAACGCGGCGCTGTCACCGCCGCGCCGTCGCTCATTTCGCGGTAGAGGATCTCCAGGGCATCCATGGTGTCTTTCATGGTCAGCAATTGATCCACTTCTTCATTGTTTAAAAATAACGGCATGTTTTCCTCTGAAAATGGCGTTATCAGCGCGTCACAAAAGGTTGCAGTCGTTCCGCGAGAGCAATTTGAGCTTGGCCGTGAGCGCGCCTCCTGAGTTTTAGCATCTGCGAAATCTTGAGGACGTTCGATACTCTTTGCATCTAACCCTAGAGCCGAAAGCTTTTCTCTGTACGGTTTGAGCGTCGGCGTGCTACCAGTTGCGCCAATCTGTTGGACTGTCTCGCTCAAAGTTGCCATAGACTGCCCATCCGAGCTCTCCATGACTTCGAAGCTGCGGCGCCCGCCTGACTTTAAGCGGCCGATTCCCACTTGCCGATATCGACTTCCCAGCCTTTGGTCTGGGAAAGATCCAGTGCGTTGCCTTCAGGGTCGCGAAAGCGAAATTCCGCGTAGGGTCGAGTGGATGGTCGTGGCGCGATTTTCAGAACCGAGCTCAGCTCTGCCATGGTCGCTTGCATATTGCCCACCAGAAAGCCGATGTGGTTAATGCCGAACCTGACTTCGTGGCCTTCCGCCCGGCTGTAGAAGGGATGGATGGCAAGGTTCGTGAAGCCGTCGCCGCCGAAGCGATTGCCCAGCCCCTGCTGGCGCCGCACGTAGCTAGTAGGCACCTCGCGCAGTCCGAGCACCTGATTGTAGAACTGTAGCATTCGCTCCGGATCCAAAGCGTTATAGGCGATATGGCGGATGCGCGGAAAACGCTTCTCATCTGCGGCGCTCACTCCAAAGTTTTTTTCCGAGAGACTCACGGGATGGCACTCGGGATCGTAGATGCGAATTTCGCCGTGGTGAATGTCTCCCGCTTCCTCGATAATTACGCCGCGCGGGTTGAAGTTCATATACCGCGCCTTGACCGCTTCGATGCTGTCCACCTGGACGCCGAGGTGGTGTAGCCCAAGTTCCATGGTGAGCTCGCGCAGGGCAGGCCGCTTCGTAAAAAAGGTCAGATTATAAAATCCGTCCGTGATGGAAATGTCACCCTCCGCGGAGCGGCGCAGCTCTTTCGTGCCGAGAAACCGGTTGTAAAAAGCCGTGATCTTCTCGGGATCTTCACTGATGAATGCGACGTAGCGTAAGATGGCCATTCTGCCGTTCCTCCTATTGGCGTAACTGATTAGCCTATACTGCAAAACACGTAGAACTGGAAGATTGAGGCTACGTAGCCGATGGCCGTCTATGATTGAGTAAAATCCCGCGTTGATATAGCTCTGCATAGAACTTTGTAGATTCGGAGCTGTTAAGATCCTGTCGCGAAAACCCTAGGCGGCTTTATGGCTTGAGCGGCGCGCCGCTGACAGTTTCGCTAAGCTACTACACAGTTTCGCTGCCGCAATTGACCCCGCCTGCTTTTTCCTGTTATCAACAACGGAACTCCTTAAGACAAAATTTCCTTGTCTGATTAGAAAGCTGAAAATGCGTTACGGATTTCTTATCGATCAGAATCGCTGCATCGGCTGCCACGCCTGCACCGTCGCTTGCAAAGAAGAACACAATATCCCGTTGGGTGTTAACCGCACCTGGGTCAAGTACATAGAAAAGGGTCATTACCCGGATACGCGCCGGCATTTCGCCGTCCTGCGCTGCAATCATTGCGACGATGCTCCGTGCATAGAAATCTGCCCCACGGTCGCTTTGTTTCGCCGTCCCGATGGCATCGTCGATTTCGACAACGCCCGTTGCATCGGCTGCAAGTCCTGCATGCAAGCATGTCCCTACGACGCGCTCTACATCGATCCCGACAGGAACACGGCGGCAAAGTGCAATTTCGACGCTTCGCGTGTTGAGATGGGCTACAAGCCCGCATGTGAAGTCGTCTGCCCGACTCAGGCCATTCTTTCCGGAGATCTAGACGATCCTAACAGCACCATCGGCAAGCGCATCGCAATGGAAAAAGTCAGTGTGCGCAAGCCGGAGAAGGGAACAAAGCCGAAACTTTTCTACGCGGGTGTGGACGGTGATTTGCTCACGCCGACAATGATGGAGCCGCAGAGTTCCCATTTCTGGGCGGAAAAACATCCCGGTGAAGATCTGTATGCGCTCAGCAGTCAAAATCCCGACCGCCCCATACCCGGGGTGGCGCGCGAAGTCTACGATGTGCCCCACATGATTCCCTGGGGCAAAAAGATCGCATCCTATCTGTGGACCAAGTCGGTCGCCGCAGGGGTGTTGCTGATTTCGGCGCTGGCGCTGAACCTCGGTTTTGAAGAAGACGCGCCTCTGCTCAATGTCGTCAGTCCCATTGTAGCGCTGCTATTTCTCGCTCTGACGATGGCGTTGTTGGTTTTTGATCTGAAAAAACCGGCGAGGTTTTTCTACCTGTTCACCAAGCCGAATCTGAATTCCTGGTTGGTTCTGGGTGGTTACGTGCTGATGATCTACGGACTTCTGGCGGGATGGTGGCTCTTCGCCGGCCTGGGTGGCGACGCCGCGCCGCGGGCTATCGTGGCGCTGGCCGCGGTGTTCGCGGTTGCTTCCGCGGGCTATTCGGCTTTTCTCTTCGCTCAAGCTCGGGGCAGAGATTTCTGGCAGAGCCCGCTGCTCTTTTGGCATTTGATCGTTCATGCGGTGGCTGCGGGGTCCGCTACGTTGACTTTGGTGGCGGGCTTGCAGCTGGTGACGCCCTATCAGTTTATGAGCGGGCAACTCGTTTACTGGCTCGGGAACTTACTGGTCGCCGCGCTACTTGCCGGCCTGGCGATGATGCTCGGCGACCTGCTCATAAGCTCTCATAGTGATGATGCCGCCCGTTCGGGAAACCTGCTACTGCGCGGTCCACTGTGGAAGCCATTTTGGCTATTGGTGATCGGCGTCGGGGTGCTTCTTCCGATCGCCCTCACGCTGTGGCCGACGAGCTCTATTTACCCGAATCTCGCCGCCTCGTTTTTCGCTCTGGTTGGGCTGTGGGTCTACCATGACCTCTGGATCAAAGCCGGCCAGGCGATGCCGCTGAGTTAGTGAGAAGTAATCATGAGATTGCGTCGCGAGGAGCAGGCCCGTTCGGTCGCACCCTGAGAATTTTCTCGGTCGCGGCTTTCGAGTGCGACTTTATCCTGACCCAAGACCTCTAGACTTGAGGCTTATCATCTACACGCGTTGTAGTTTCGTAACGCATGAAGAATCCGGTTAGCAAGGATCGAATAATGGATAATATTCGGCAACCTCTCAATCCCGATGCGCTCCGTTTGAATGAAGCCGGCGAGCTTGCGAGCTATCCGCCGGTGGAGAAATGGAACGATTGGGTGGAGTACGACACGGCGCAATGGCCGCGCAAAGTCGAGAAACATTGCTACGTCATCCCGACCATTTGCTTCAACTGCGAAGCGGCGTGCGGTCTTCTTGGGTTCGTGGAAAAAGATACGAACCGAATTCGCCGCTTCGAGGGCAATCCCGAACACCCGGGCAGCCGCGGACGCAACTGCGCCAAAGGACCGGCGACGTTGAACCAGGTCGCCGACCCGGAACGCATCCGTTATCCTCTAAGGCGGGTGGGCAAGCGCGGCGAAGGGAAGTGGGAACGGGTGAGTTGGGATGACGTCCTCGACGATATCGCCGCGCGGGTGCGCAAAGCGCTGCAAGAGGAGCGGCGCAACGAAATCATGTATCACGTCGGCCGGCCCGGACATGAATTGTTGTATCATCAGCGCATTCTTCACTCCTGGGGCATTGACGGCCACAACAGCCATACCAACGTCTGCTCGGCGGGTGCGCGTGCGGGCTACGCGTTCTGGTCCGGCATCGATCGACCATCTCCGGATCACGCCAACGCGCGCTTTATTCTGTTGCTCAGCTCTCATCTGGAAGCCGGTCACTATTTCAATCCCCACGCGCAACGGATCATCGAAGGCAAAGAAGCCGGAGCGAAGGTTTGTGTAGTCGACACGCGGCTTTCCAACACGGCTTCAAAAGCCGACTACTGGATTTCTCCATGGCCGGGAAGCGAAGCGGCGCTACTCCTGGCCATGTGCAATGTAATCCTGCAAGAAAACCTGTTTGACCGGGACTTTGTACGAAAGTGGGTCAATTGGGAAGAGTATCTGCGCGAGGAACACTCCGATAAGCCGCAAAACTTCCAAACCTTCGTTGCGGTTTTAAAGGAGCATTACGCGCAATACACTGCGGAGTTCGCCGCCCGCGAAGCCGGCATCGAAGCTGCCATCATCATCGAGATCGCGCGCGAGATTGCCAAGGCGGGTTCAGCATTTTCCTCTCACGTCTGGCGCAATACCGCGGCGGGAAATCTCGGCGGATGGCAGGTTGCACGCGCGCTGCAATTTCTTGTCGTCCTCGTCGGCGCAGTGGGAACTCCGGGGGGCACCGCGCCCAACACAGCGAACAAATACATCCCCGCGCCGCCGCTTATGCCGCCGCCGGCTAAAGTCTGGAACGAGTTGTTGATCCCAAAGGAATATCCGCTGGCGTTTTTCGAAATGAGTTTTTTGCTGCCGCACTTCGTAAAGGAGGGCAGGGGAAAGCTGGCAATGTACTTTACCCGCGTTTACAACCCGGTCTGGACCAATCCCGACGGCATGAGCTGGATCGAGATGCTGAGCGATGAAAGTAAAGTCGAGCGCCATGCCTGTCTCACGCCGACCTGGAGCGAAACAGCCTGGTTTGCCGATTACGTGCTTCCCATGGGGCATGCCTCGGAGCGCCATGATCTGATGAGCCAGGAGACCCAGGCTGCCCGTTGGATCGGCTTTCGCCAGCCGATCCTCAGGGTCGCCCTGGAAAAGCAAGGAAAAAAATTCAACACGACGTACGAGGCTCACGTTGCGGCCGGCATTGGAGAAGTGTGGGAGGAAGACGAGTTCTGGATCGAGCTTTCCTGGCGAGTCGATCCTGACGGTTCGCTGGGCATTCGCAAGTATTTTGAATCGCCTTACGACCCCGGCAAAAAGATGACCGTCGACGATTACTATCGGTGGATATTTGAACACAGCGTTCCAGGTTTGCCGGAGGCGGCCGCCCGCGAAGGTTTGCAGCCGCTCGAGTATATGCGCAAGTACGGCGCGTTCCTGGTTCAAGACGACGTCTACAAAATTCACGAGGCCGGACTGAAATCGGCCGATTTAACCGATGCGACCAGGGATCCCACTACCAACGTTATTTCCAAGAACGGCGCTGTTCTCGGCGTCGAAGTAGACGGTGTTCCCTGCGCCGGTTTTCCTACGCCGTCGCGCAAGCTCGAGTTTTTCTCGAAAACCTTAAAGGATTGGAAGTGGCCGGAGTACGCCATTCCTGGTTACATAAAGAGCCAGGTGCATTCGGATAATATCGACGTTAACGCCGGCGAGATGCTCTTGCTGCCGACCTTTCGCCTGCCGACGTTGATTCATACCCGATCGGGAAATTCGAAATGGCTTTATGAGATTTCCCACCGAAACCCGCTTTGGCTGAACCCGAAAGACGCCCAATGGCTCGAAGTTGCTACGGGCGATCTGCTAAAAGTGCAAACAGAGATCGGTTACTTCGTGGACAAGGTTTGGGTCACCGAAGGCATCAAGCCGGGGGTCATTGCCTGCTCACACCACCTCGGCCGGTGGCGTTTGGCTGAGGATCAGGGAGGCGAGCGCTGGTCAACGGCGCTGGTCGATTTAAAGCAACTCGGTTCGGGAAAATGGATGATGCGCACGGTACATGGCATCCAGCCGTTCAAAAGCGATGATCCTGATTCTGGGCGTATCTTCTGGCAAGACGGCGGCGTGCACCAAAACTTGACGTTCCCGGTGCAGCCGGATTTCATCAGTGGGCAGCACTGCTGGCACCAAAAGGTGCGGGTGACGAAACCCGGGCCCGACGATAAGTACGGGGACGTCTTCGTCGATACGGACAAGTCTCACGAGGTTTACAAGCGTTGGATCGCAAGAACCCGGCCAGCGCCCGGGCCGGAAAATCTCCGCCGGCCTCTCTGGCTGCCGCGTTCGTACAAACCCGCCGCGGAGGCCTACTATTTGAAATAGTACCGAGTGAGAACTTAGCGTTTCACCGCGCCAAGGCTGTCAGCTCACGCCGCCTGCTCCAAGGACGCCTTCCCGCGCCCTGCCCGCAGTAATCCTTGACGATCGCCTAGGGATCGCATGAGCTTCAACACGGATCGTTGTTTGTCTTTGACCTCGAGCATAATGTCCAGGTCAAGATCTTTGATAGTGTCGCAGAATCGCAAGAACTTAGGAATGCTAATCGTTTTGGAATGAGTGCCGGGGACTTGGCCGGGCCACTGGTTGGAATAATGAATTTTGACCCGCCCGTCGCGCTTGCGCCAAGTTTTGGCGGTGAGCCCGATGATCGATCTTACTAAGTGTTGCGCGAGCGCCGGGTTCCACGTGTGGTGAAAGACGTCAAACACGACCGGCACGCCGATCGCCTTCGAGGCGCGGAGCGCATCGGCTACGGTGTAGCAGCGCTCGTCATTTTCGATGACGAGCCGGGCCTTGATCCGGCCAGGAAGATCTTTGCTAGCATCGATGAAGCGCCTCAGACTCAACGCTTTGTCTTCATAGATGCCGCCCAGGTGGATTACGATTTTATGGCTATCGTCTACCTCCAGGGCGTCCAGAAGTGCTGTATGGTACTCCAGCTCCTTGACGCTGTTTTCGACAACTTCCCGCCGCGGCGAATTGAGAACCGTGAATTGTCCCGGGTGCATAGACACGCGCAATCGCTTCGCCCGGATGAAAGCGCCAAGTTTCGCGAGCTGCGGCTTCAGAATACGACACCAGGGGACCATGTTGGTGGGATGCGACCCGAATTGGATTACATCGGATGAGATACGGAACAGCTCAATGCCGTGTGCCGCGTTCCACTCGAGTATGGGCTGGAGCGCCTCGAGATTCGCTTTGCACAACTCGAGGATTTTCTCGGGAGTCGCATTCTTTAGACGGCAAGTGCGATTGGGAGCTGGAAGCTCGGTGTTGATGCAAGCGTAGCCAAGGCGGATCAAGGGGAACTCCTCCAGTTCCGGCCTGCTCATTCCTGCCGGCCGGCTCATCTACCAGGCTACCAGGAACCCGTCGAGTAGATAAGACTCTATGGAAATTCATTTGACGTAAGCCACTCCATTTTGGGATCACCTAGTAGCGTGTCCGCAAATTCTCTAATACCTCGGCAACTCGTTTTTAGTCATTCCCGCGCAAGCGGAATCCAGATTTCTTCATAATTCCCTGGATCCCAGGTCGCGCTTCCTCGCGAAAACGGGGTCACGCCAGCTTGCTTCGAATGACTCGGACCTGTGTCAACGAGCTTACAGCACAATAGCGGCCGCGCTAGATACCTTCGCCCATACCTCTCTGAGTGCCTTGAATTGGCGTGCGATTCCATTCGAGAGCTGTTGAATCTTGCGCGGCAAGGGAGGCTTGCGGGAAGTCATAAAGTGCAGAAACTCTTCTTTCGAAGCGATTTGCATGCGTGGATTTTTTTGTTGCTCATCCGCCAGAGTGGAAACTGCTTCGCGGTAATCGTGGCCGGGGTAGACTCTCAGCTCGCCGGCTAACGCCTTCAACTTCAGAAGACTATGATATTGCGCTTCGGCGTTTCCGCCAGGCAGGTCGGTCCGGCCGCAACCGCCGATTAACAATGTGTCTCCGGTAAAGATCCGATCTTTGAAGAGCAGGCACATCGCGTCTTGAGTATGGCCCGGAGTGTGAATCACTTGCAGCAAACATTGTCCAAACTGGATAGAGTCACCATCGTTAACTCGCACATCGACATACGGTGCTTCAGTGTCGGCGTGCATGACGACTTGCACGCCATGACGCTCGCGCATTACTTTACACGCCGAATGATGATCGGCATGGGTGTGAGTATCGATTGCGTAGATCAGTTTCGAGCCGAAGAAGTCCGCCAAGCCGACGTAATCATCTGCTTTGTCCAGCTCCGGGTCGATGATCACACAAATCTTGTCCCTGGCGCAGCCAAGAAGATACGAAAGACACCCGGCAGAGCGGATTTGCTCAAAGACAAAGTCGCCGCCGCCCATAGGCCTACTTAGTCGCTGGAACGGGAACGACCGTTCCTTTGGCCAGGTTGTAGCGGTTACGTTGGATCTTATCGAGATCGAAGCTGAGGAAGCGAAAGACGACTCCCGGACCTTCAACGGCGTTCGTCGAATGAATGTCTCCGCGCAGGTAGGGCACGACCACGCCGGGCGTTAATCGATCAACCCGATCGACTTGCAATGAAGCCTTTCCAGGCTCCCGGCCGTCATCGGTTCGTTTATACTTTGTAATTTCGGTAACGCCGCTGAATGCGCCGTAAACCACCCAGCACGGGCCGTGATCGTGCGGCGTGTTTGCATGTCCTTGCTTGTGCACGTGGCCCATCTGGATAAAGCCGTGTTCCGGGTCCCGGTAAAGCTCACAGGACGGTTTCGCATCCCGTATCAACTCGGCCATCCAGGGATCATCCGGGCGGGTCGAGGAGAACAGCTTTTCCATCGCTGCTTGGACTTTGAACGGCAGCTGCGAGTCCTTGCCGTCGCCCCACAGGGCGCGAACCTCTTCGACGTACTGGTCCAAACTGCTGCTCGCTTTGCGTTCTTGCACCGCCATAAAGCCCCCTTTTCTGTTGCACTCTTTGTATCATTACTAGCAAGCTTTCGTCCAGGCTGCGAGCGCGCGCGCGTTCAAAGTTGGTTGACACTGCGAAGCCGGCTCTGGTAGCTGTGAATGAAGACCGCATTGAGAGAATCTATGGCAATTGATGCGCAGGAATTACGTCGCGTGATGGGCCATTTCCCCACTGGGGTCACCGTGATCACCACGAAGGACCAAGACGGAGCGCCCAACGGCCTCACGGCGAACGCGTTTATGTCGCTATCGTTGGATCCGCCATTGATTCTCATCAGCGTGGACAAGCGCGCCACCTGTTACGCGTGCTTCGCGCTCCAGAGCGGCTTCACGGTGAACTTTCTGAGCGAAGATCAAGAGGAGATATCGCGGCGCTTTGCCACCAAGGGAATCGACAAGTTTGCCGGGCTCAAATGGCATGAGGGCACGAATGGCGCCGCCATTCTCGACGGTATCTTGGGCTACGTCGAATGTAAGATCGTCCAGTGCTACGAGGGCGGCGACCACACGATCGTCGTCGGTGAAATACTGAACGTGCACGCTAACGGCGAGCGGCCGCTGCTTTTTTTTAAAGGCAAGTACCTACGCCTCCCAGGGTAGGGTCTGGAGTCTAGAGAGGTCTAGGGTCTTGGGTCTAGAGTCTAGCGTCTCAGTTTTCGGTTTCGTGTTTCGAGTTTTGAGTTTCTGATAAGTTTCTGAAGATCTCCAATGAGACCGGCTAGCGCCGAAAATAGCCAGTAGCCGGCCGGGGGAACACCTATAGAGTTTTGGTCAGGTTCCGAGTTGCAGGTGCGAGGGGAACTTGAAACCCGAAACTATAAACCCGAAACTACTTACGCACCCAACGCCATGGCGGTGATGCACGGCAGTCCCTCGGCAATGGTTCGCGTAGCACCGGACTGTGTGACCTCGACCACCTCTCCCTCGGCAGTTGCTACGAGCACCCCTTTGCCGCGGGGAGCGGCGCACATGTCCATCACGCCACCACGCATGTTTTCGGTCAGCAATTCCCAATTCGCGCCGTCCTGAGATTTGAAGATCGCAGTATTTGCCCGGCCGGCGCGGGTCCAAGTGCGCGGGCGATCTTGGGTGATTCCCAGGTAAATATTGCCGTCGTCATCTTCGGTGAGCGCGTTGCCGTACGTGCGGTTGCCCGCGGGCGTTGCTTTTGCCCAATGAGCGCCGCGATCGATGCTGCGGGATACACCCTCGCCGCAAGCGGCGACGACCAGCCCTTCGTACTTAGTCGATGGCAGAATCTGATGCATATCGGGATCTGTGAGGCCTGCGTTGGCGGCCGACCATGTTTCACCATCGTCATCGCTGACAAGAATTCCTCCAACCTCGATACCCGCGAAGAGTCGGCCATGCGGTTTGCTCTCCTTGGTGAGCACGCGCGTGCGAGCGGGAAAATCCGGATTCGGTGGAAAAGTTCCGCCGGCGGCACCTGAGCGAACGCCCTTGATCTCCTCCCAGCCTGAGCTGGATCTCAGGTACAGCGCCGCAGGCATCGTGCCGACCAGCAGTCTCCCCGGTAACGCAAGCATCGCCGACATGGCCAGACACGGCACGTTGGGGTTGGCGCGAGTCCAGTCTTTACCGCCATCATTGGAGACGAACATACCGGAGCGCTCGGTTCCTATATACACGCGCTGCGGATCTTCCGGATCAACCTGGATGCAGCTCATCTGCCAGAATGTTAAAGCTCGGTCAGCTTGGCTCCAGTCTGCGCCGTTGCGCTCGAAGCGATACCAACCGGAGTGTGTCGCCAGATGCAAAGCTTTGTCGGCGTAGGACGTCATAAAGCACCTCTCCCAATTTCGTTTCGCTCACCATAGGACGCCTCGGCTTTTTCCGTCAAGGGCACGCTGGCGATGTTTTGTTTTCGGAGGAACCGAAACTTTAGACTCGCAACACCAAACGAAACTGCCGTCGGCGTTGCCTTCGCGACGCGCTTTTGTCAGAGTGACGGAAGGTGCTGCAATGCCTACCAAAACCGCCATCATTTCCATCGAGGACCTAAAATCAGAAAACATTCCAGCCCTAAGAGAAGCTTTATCAGCCGTCCCTGGGGTGGGTGAAGTCGATTTCAGCATCGAGCGCAGCGTAGCTGTGCTCGAGTTTGATCCGAGCCAGTCGCACATCGATGATTTTTTGCGCGCAGTGCTCAAGGCCGGATTCAAGGTACTGTAAATAATGGTCGCTACGCTCCCGTTGAATACCTTCAAATCGTTCAAGCCGCTCAACTCTTGTTTGTGAGTGCATCGTCAACAGGCTTGACCGTGCCTTGCTGAGTTTCCTATGGTGAATCCATGATACGCGCCGGTGCAGGCCAATCTTCATTATCATCGACTAGAGACGCCGTTGCGCAAGCTGCCGGCCGCGCTCTTGCTGAAGCCGGGATCGCAAAAGCCGATACCGCCATAGTCTTTTTTACCGCGGAACACGCAAAGCAGTCACGCGAGTTGGTGGAGTCATTAAGCAGCGCTACCGGCGCCCGGAAAGCGGCCGGGTGCAGCGCTGCGGGGATTCTTACGGGCGCCGGCGAAATCGAAGGTACCCACGGCGTCGCGGTGTTGGTCTTCGTGTCGGACCAGCTGCACAGTGAACCTTTTCTCGTTCACCCGCTTAGGGAGAAGGATGAAAACGCCGGGGCGGAGATTGCGCGTCGACTCGCCGGAGCGGCGGCTGAAAACAACTTAGTCGTTTTGCTTCCCGATACTTATAATGGCCAGCCGCAGCGCCTCCTTGCCAGCATGGAGAGCCGCGCCGGTTTCGTATCCGTCATTGGAGCGGGCGCTTCGGAAAGCGGCATCGGACGGACCACGTATCAGCTTTGTGGCGATGCGATCGCGAGCAATGCCGTAGCCGGCCTTTCACTCTCGGGCACCTTTTACACGCATATCGACATCACACAGGGCTGTCAGCCGATTACCCAGCCGCTGACCATAACCAAGGCGGAAGGCCATCTGATTTACGAAATAGATCAGCAGCCGGCCTTAGAAGTCTTTGCGCGATTGCTCAAAGGACCCTTGGCCGAAGACCTGCGTCGGGCACTGCAGGTGCTTTTCGTCGGGTTACCGGCTAACCGTGATGAAAATAGCGTCGGGCCGGGGAATTACGTGATCCGCAATATCATCGGGCTCGATCCCGACAAGGGCATCCTCGGTGTCGCCGACGACGTGCGCGCAGGCCAAGCGATGATTTTCGCACTACGGGATGGTCAGCGCGCGCGGGAAGATTTGAACCAGATGCTTGCGCGACAGGCGGCGCGCTTGGCCGGCAAAAAACCGGTCTTTGGTTTGTATTTCAACTGCTGCGCTCGTGGCGCGTCCCTCTACGGCACGGAAGGCATCGACACGGCTTACATCCGTCAGGCGCTAGGAGATTTTCCCCTGATCGGGATGTTCGGCGGCTACGAGCTGGCGCCGCTCGGCAGAGCGAATCATCTGTTCGCCTACACCGGCGTGCTCGCGCTCATCACGGAACACTGAGGAAGTGACGAGTAAAGGCTGGAGTCTTGGGTGGCAGCCCATTACTCCGTCACTCCAAACTCCACTCTCCGTTGCTTTAGCGTCCGATTCTTTTTCGTTTATTGGCGATGTAATCGACCATGATGTAATTGCCCATCTGGTCAGGTGAGGTGTAGAAGACACGCCCAGTATTGAGTCGGGAGAGCTGATCGACGAATCCTTGCCGATAGTAATCGCCGCCGAGCATGAAGGTATTGATCTTTATGCCGCTCTGGGTGCAGCGTTTCACTTCCTTCAGAGTCTCTTGGACAATGCGGCTGTGCAGCAAAGCTGAGCCCCAGCCGCTGTGCAAGCGGCCACCGCGGTCCAGGGTGGCCGCGGTCGGCTCGCCGTCGGTAATCAAAATGATTTGACGGTTAGAGCTTCGATTCGTGCCGAGCATCTGGCGCGCGAAACGCAAGGCCTCTTTGATGTCGGTGCCATGTTCCATGAAGTACGTCAACGATACGATCGAGGGCAGATCTTCGGCCCGTATCAGTTTCGCATTAGAGCGGAACGCAACCAGGTGCAGCGTGTCCTGCGGGTACTTTGTTTCGATGAGCCGGTGTAACGCGAGCGCGACCTTCTTGCCCGCGTGCAGCGCATCGTTCATGAGCATCGAATAGCTCACGTCAATTAATAGCGCCGTCTCGCTCACGGTGGAGTACTCAACTCGGTGCACGGAAAAGTCGTTGGGGCCGAGGCGCAGCGGTTCGCCGGTTTTGCGCCGTTCCAAGGCATTCATCAGCGTCTCGCTGATGTTGACGTTCAACGGATCGCCGAATTCGTACTTCTTTGTCTCTTCCATGCGGTCGCCCTGGGAGCCGCGCAGCGAGGTCGCATGATTGCCCCAACGGCTTTTATTGAGCATTTGGAAGATTTCCCGGAGCGCTTTGTCGCCGATCTTGCGCATCCCTTTGGGCGTGAGCTTGAGCCCGTGATTGGTACGGACGATGTATCCTTCCTCTTCGAGCATCTGTTCGACGTTCTGCAGATACTTTAAATGCTCGTATGCTTCCTCACCGAGGAGCTGGCGAATTTCATCGAGGTCGAGCTCGGAGGGATCGCCCATTCCGCGTTGTCCCCACCGCAGGAAGCGCTCCAGCCCGCGCATTTGCCCTAGCAGTTGGCCGGCTTCGCCCATCCCCATACGTTGTGAGCCTTGAAACGGGTACTGGTTGAGCAGCTGCTCAAGCTGCTGCATTTG
>DATACQ010000891.1:0-9358 GCA_036258955.1 Binatia bacterium | reverse complement strand
ATCCGTTCGGCGATTCCGAATCCGCGGTGGCCCTAACCGTTAGTAGCACATTATATGAATGGGCCAACATTGAGCAGACCGAAAACACAACGTTTACTACTACAGGCCTTGATACTTTGCGTTGTCGCGCAATTGGCATGGGTTGTTTTGCCGATCACGCCAAGCCTGCTCACGGGCGACTCTGACAGAAGAAGCAGCGAACGGCTTCTTTTTGCGAGAGATGCCGATTATATGGCGCCCTTTGTTCCAACGCCCCAGGACGTGGTTGATCGAATGTTAGCGTTGGCGGAGCTGAGGCACGGAGATCTTCTTTACGATCTGGGCTCGGGCGATGGGCGGATCGTTATCGCCGCGGCAAACAGATACGGCATCAAAGCGGTCGGTTTCGAGATCAATCCCGCGCTGGTAAAGGAGTCGCGTGCCAATATCGTAAGTGCCGGCTTGGCTCATCTGGCGGAGATCCGCGAAGAGGATATTCGCACCGTAGACTTTTCACCGGCGACGGTACTGACCATGTATTTATACCCAGGTGCAAACTTGCGGCTCCGTGCCGCGATCTTGCGCCAGCTAAAGCCTGGGTCCAGAGTGGTCTCGCACAACTTTGGCATGGGAGATTGGAAGCCGGATCGAGTCGAACAGGTGACTGACGAAACCGGTCTTTCGAGAGCGATCTATCTCTGGCGCATCCGATAACTTGAAACCTAAATCGTATCGGCGATGAGCCAGAGCGGCTCCGAACACCGGCGGTTCTACAGCTACGGACACCGTCGCAATACTCACACGGGTTTGTTCTGTGACGGAATCAAACTGAGCTGATGGAACTGAATGGAAGTGTAGATCACTGGAGGGGAGTCATCGCTGACTCCCCTCCACGAGCTGCGGCGCGTATTAGCTTCCGCTCTGGGACATGGTCCCCGAGCCGCTCATGCTGCCACTCCCCGAACCGCTGAGGCTGCCACTTCCGCTGCCGCTCAACGAACCACTTCCGCTCGTCTCTCCACTTCCTTGACGAGCAGTGTTGTTGTTCTTGTTCTGTTCAGTCTGCGAATTTACTTGACCACGGCCACGGGCGGAAGTCGTGTCTCCCTCTACGGAAGCATCGCCGCGGATGGGGCCGGTTCGTGCCGCGCATCCGGACGCAACCAGGGCGAGCCCGAGCACGCCAGTAGCTAAACATCGTTTGTATTGTCTCATGGTTCACCTCCTGGAAGAAACGTTCGCAGGCGGCGTGCCAGGGGCGTTCACATCCGGAAAGGCTATTTACCACGGCATCTTACAAACGCGGCTCGCCGGCGCGCCGTATTTGTTGCTGTCCCTAATTCGAAACGTCGGGCTTTTTCCTACTGCCGTAAGTACGGCAAATCCAAGGAGTCATTGGAACTGAAAAAATCGCAACAACAATATCGCTCTGTATCACCGCCGTTACAGCCGATCGGCGGGGCGCGGGCGATTTACGCAGCGTGCTACGCCGCTTATTCACGAGAGTGCGTTCGACCAACAAGCCCTTCAGTCAACCCGGATTCCGCAGTTGGATGCACCTACTGCGAGAGCAAGGGGCGAGCCTGAACTAGCGAAGACATTCAAGCGTGCAGTTTCAAAGTCAGTTTCGCCCTTTTCGCTGCCGATGGTTTAGGAGTCTTGGTAGGGAACAAAGCACCGCTGCTCGATGTCGGTCAGAGGCAGAATCTATTCGCTTCGCTACGAAAGGTTTGCTCTCGCCTTCGCATTAAGACGAACTGCGCAATCCGGGGTCAATGTCAAAATAGTCTTGGGTCTGGAGCGCTGTCTGGTGCATTGTCAACCCAAGACTCTAGACATGAGAAATACTAGTGAACTGTAACAGCAGATTAGCGTCCGCCGTTCATGCTTCGAGGGCCTCAGCACGAACGGCTTGTGCTTTGACCGTTCACCCTGAGCTTGTCGAAGAGTTCTTTAGATTCAGACGCGAATCAACTGTTACAGCTCACTAGACTCACTCCGTTACACCCTTAGTGCGGTTCTCCCGACGTATAAGGAATGCGCCGCAGAGCTCACAGGCGCTTGGGCTTGAATCAAATACTCCTGAGAGCAACATTGAGAGAAAGCGACAGCTACAACACGATCACAGCGTGGGCAAGAGAATAGTTGATGGGAGGACATTGTCATGAGGCTAGGATTGCAGATACCATCGTTCACCTGGCCGGGAGGCGGTGAACGGATCGCGCCGACTCTAACCCGCATCGCCCAAGCCGCGGAGGAAGCCGGTTTTTCGAGCCTCTGGGTCATGGATCATTTTTTTCAGATCGAGATGATTGGCAAACCTGAAGAACCGATGCTGGAAGGCTACAGCGCGTTGAATTTTTTGGCCGCGGTAACCAAACGAATTCGCCTCGGCACGCTCGTGACGGGCGTGATCTATCGTCACCCCGGCGTTCTAGTGAAGACGGTCACAACCCTCGACGTCCTCTCCGGTGGCCGGACGTATTTCGGTGTCGGCGCGGCTTGGTACGAACGCGAGGCCATTGCCCTCGGGATACCGTTTCCGCCGCTGAAAGAACGCTTCGAGCGGCTGGAGGAAACGCTGCAGATCGCCTTGCAGATGTGGTCAGGGTCTGTTGCGCCATTCAGCGGCAGGCATTATCGCTTGGCGGAGACGCTCGGTCGGCCACAGCCCATTACCCAACCACACCCGCCGATTATGATCGGCGGCGCCGGGGAGAAAAGGACGCTCCCGCTGGTTGCCAAATACGCCGACGCTTGTAACCTCTATGCGTTTGAAAACGTGGACGCCGTGCGCGCCAAGCTCGCGGTGTTACGGCGGCACTGCGAAGCTATCGGCCGTCCTTACGAGGAAATCGAGCGGACCGCCATCGGCGCGCTCAACCTGGGCGCCGGCGGGATGACCGCCCGCGCAGCAGTCGAGTATTGCCGCCGCGTCAGTGACGCGGGCATACAACACTTCATCGTCAGCATACCGGGCGATTATGAGATCACTTCCATCGAGTTAATAGCGAAGGAAGTCATTCCTGTAGTCGCGGAGTTTTGATGGAAGTGGTGAACAGCGGCAGAGCGCGCGGTTCGCAGCGTCCCTTCGCGAAGGATCGCTACGGCGCAGCGAATCGCTACCGATTGTTCGTGCTTCGGATATCACTAATGAGTGTGACCGCACTAAGTCTCGTCTCGAGTCTTTACCGAGACTACAACCGAAATCCGATACTCCAGACCAGAGACTTCGAAGAGGTTTGCTCCTCGGAGGCAATCTTGCGAAGGATTCGCGGCTAGGCCTTTTCAATTTCGTTATCCGTCACGATGAAATGCTGGTCATTCAGTTTGATCTCGTAGAGTGTCCTGCCCTTCTTGTAGGTGTCGGTGGACGCGGTGATCGAAGCGGGTAGCTCTCCAACGAAGACGCCGTCGGTGATCTCACCTTTGAAACGAGGTTCGTCTTTGGACTTTACGCGGTCCCCTTTTTTGAAAAGAAACATGAACGAAAAATTCTCGTCGAGCCGGGGATCGTCCATCTTTATGAATTCCATGTCCAGCACCTCCTGTTCTCATACTGAACGTTAAAAACGCGCAGTCAACCCGCTTTTCCGCCCATCATTCCCGATCGAGTGTCTCAAGCGGCAAGCGGCAGAGAAAAATAAAAGGTGCTGCCTTTTTTCGGTTCGCTGTCGACCCAAATCTTTCCGCCGTGAGCGTCGATGATCATCTTGCAAATGACGAGACCAAGGCCCGTTCCTTTTTGATCTGAATTCTTCACGTTCCCGGCCTGGCGGTACTTTTGGAATATCTGGCCAATCTCTTCGGAGGGTATGCCTTCGCCGTTGTCTTTGACCCAGACTTTCACCCGGGTTGAATCCACCCTTTCTGCTCCGACCTCGACGTCTCCACTTTGGCCGGTGAATTTGATGGCGTTGCTAAGCAAATTGCTGAACACCTGGTCCAAACGTCGCGGATCGGCATCGACTGCCGGGAGGGATGAATCGACAGCCGCCGTGATGGATATATTCTTGTCCAAAGCGAGGACCCGATAGTTCTCGACGCTTCTCTGGATGATCTCTCCGAGCGCGACCACCTCCTTTTTTACGTCAACATAGCCGGATTCGAGCTTGGACACGTCGAGAAAATCGCTCACGAGATCGATCAGATTGTGACCATTGACGCGAATTCGCGTGAGCCATTTTCTCTGTTCCTCAGTGACACCACCGAACGTCCCTTCTGACATAAGTTCTGCGATCCCAGTGATATTCATCAGCGGAGATCGCAGATCGTGGGCTATCATAGCTGAAAAATCTGCTTGCAGCTTGCTCGCATGTTGAAGCTCCGAGGCTTGCCTCCGGGTCTGCTCATAAAGTTGCGCCCTTTGAACGGCGAACCCCATGTGGTTGCCAATCGTTTCGAGTAGATGAAGTTCCTCGCGATGAAATCTGTGCGGTGTCCGGCTGGCGAGCTGGATAGTGCCGAGAACCTGGCCGTCGGCGCGGACGGGAACCATGACGAATGCCTCGACACCTTCCTTTTTTAACGTCCGGAATCCTTCGCACTCTTGCACGTGTTCTTCGTAACAAGGCTCCTTGAAAATACGCTCTCCGAACCGCGATGCGGCTCCGATGTCACGTGAAATCTTGCGGTGGCTCAGCGCGTTTTCACGATAGCGATACCCGCGGCTGACCGCCACCTCGAGTGTGTCGCCCTTCGAGTCCAACAAGCGAATATTGCCGACATCAAAAGAGCCAATGAGCATGGCTTGCTCCAGGATCTGCTCGAGAATGGGTTGCAAGTCGAGCGATCCCAAAATCGTCTCGCCCATTCTTCGCAGAATCAGCAGCTCGCGGTTACGTTCCCTCAGACTTTCTTCGCTCCTGTGCCTCAGCTCATGAAGCGCCTGCAGCTCTTCACAACGTCTTTGCGCCTCCTCGTTAGACCGGCTTAACTCGGCGGCTTGGATCGCAAGAGCACTATTGATGTGTTCGAGATTTTCCTTGGCAAGTTCGATTTCCTCGACAAACCGGCGGTTATCGGCCAAGGCGCGATCTAGAACACGCGCAGGCCAGGCGCGGAGCATAAGAAACATTACTCCTGCGAAAGCTGAGCTGACAAGGAAAATTCCGCCCGTTGTCAGCATCAAAGGCCGCAGCGAACGGCTGATTTCAATGCGACCGGCGTGACCCCGAAGATCGACGACTTCCGCCGACTTGATAAGGACCGGCCGCCGTAGCGGGTCGACGCTTTCGCCGATCAAGATTCCGCTGAGATCAAACAGGCGCCGTACTTCGGGTTCGTTGTGCTTGGACCGTCGTTTGAGGAACTTTTCCAGATTCACCTGTTGGAAGCGCCACACCTCGGGATTAGCTTTAATCATTTCAGAGACCAGGTGCGCGTTGATTTCCAACTCGGCTTCCAAAGCGGCGGAGTAGTGATGATGAGAAACGGTGAAATAGCCGAGAGGTATAATCAGCGCCACGATGACGGCACTCACAGCGGCAATGCGGCCACTGAATTCTTTGTAATTGTGACTAATTGGTTGCATTTCAGTTAACCGGGCCGGATCTACTCGCGTTGACTTCAGACGCCTGGCGTGGCCCGTTCTAAGCAACAGGAGTGCCACATGGGTGCGTTTTGGCCGGCGACTATTAGCTTTGAGCACAAAGGTTAGCCCTATTGATTAGTCACAACACGACAGTACAACAGGCATTCCCTGTCGCCGGGCCGCCAACAACCGTCAAATTCTCGTCGATCCGGGATGTTGTCACTTTAAAGGCTGTTGAAAAACTCTCTCGGAGTCCTTCGACAAGCTTAGTACGAACGGCGGGTTTGTGGTATCATTGACGCTTTCCGTTCATGCTGAGGCTCTCGAAGTATTCCGAATCTTTTTCAACAATCTGTTTATGAAGGCCATACCCAACGGACGCCGGGCAAGTGGGAAACTGGAACGCTGGAGATCACGCCATGCATACTGAAATCGATGTATTCCAAGTACTTACGAAAGAGGGAAATGCCGTACGACCCTAGCATGGAGACGCTTGTAGCCGCCCGGAGCATAGGCCCAGGTGAGTGGGTTTGGAGTAGCCGCTCCAAGTGCCTTCCCGAGAGGTTCTTGACAACCGGTTGCGATTTGATTTATGCCAGTCTGCGTTGCCACCGAAAAACAGATTCAACCACCATGGACGCAAAGGTCGCAACGGAGAGATGGTTGCGCCTTCGTCACTCAACGATTCTAGCTCATAGCGCAACCTGAAAAATTGCCGGGGTGAAAGGCAGAACGCTTGCGCGTTTGCTTTGTTCCGGGAGCTTTTCAAGTGTCCGTCGCTGCCGGACTGAATCGCTTATTGCGGTTGCAGCAGTTTGCCTTGTTCACGATGCGCAAATTGCGGAAAAAGGCCAGGAGGACCTATGAGCGGAGTGTATGAGTCTCTGAAGGTGAGGGTGCAGGACGCTCTTCACCGGGGCAAAATGCCATCCATCCGGGTAAACAGCAGGAACGCTTTGAATTTACAGGGTGAAATGGAGGAACTCGAGCGGATACTCGGGGCGCGTTTGGGCAAAATCAAGGCAGCGGTAAAGCAAGGCGAAGCCGAAGTACTCGACGAGGCCGTACAAGCCAACCAGCTCATCGAGAGCCTGAACGTGAGAATCGCGGCACTCGAGGCAAAGCTCGCCGATGCGGAGGAGGCCCTCCGGAAGAAAGATCTTGTGCGCCAGCAGCTGGAAGATACAGTACGCGCCAGCAATCAAGAGTTGCAAAAGGAATTAACCAAGCGGGATGATACCCTGGCGCTCCGCGGCAAAGAGATCGAGGAACTGAAGCTCAATCTGAACGCCAACGCGACGCGCATCGGCCAGCTGGAGTTGGACCTCAAGAAAGCAAAAGAAGCAGCAGCTTATCAGGCTGCGCGCGCCGCGGATTTAGCTCAGAGCTCGGGCGCAAAGGTCGTTACGCTGGAGTCACAGCTCGGAGAAACACAAGATCTCTGCCGCCAGAAGGAGTCGATTATCCAAGCGCTGGAAAGAAAGTTGTCTGCCAAAGGCCAAGAGTTCGACGTCGCTCTGAAAGACAAACAGAAGGTGGTGGCCTGGCAACAAGCGGAAATCGCGGATCTCAACACGCAATTGGAAGTTCTGAAGAAGGGCATAGGCGAAATGTCTTCCTTCTTCCGGCAGGCCGAAGTTCGTCCCGGTCCTAAAGGGCAAGATTCCGGTGCTGCCGTGCGGCAGGAAGCTGGCAACGGAGGTCACGAGAGACCGAACAAAGCCGAATCGGATGGCGCCAAATTCCGGGCCCTCATTCCGATCCGTTCTGTAGGCCCCGTGACACAGGATGTGTTTCAGCGCATCACCGGCGAGCTTGCCGAAGTCACCGGCGTAATCAACCCCCTTGCATCGCTGATTGTTCGTCAGCAAGTTGAGAGTCTCGGCGAAACCATGGAAAAGTTCCCCAGGTCGCGCCTTTCCGAGCTTCTCGAGAATCTTGCCAGAGATATCGCAGACGAAAAGCAGCGAATCGATTTTCGTGGACGCTTGGCTACGGCACGCAAATCAGCCTGAACTCGAAACCGCCGTTCAACACTTGAACCCGGATTCCGAGTTGGTCTTTTTATGCGGAGGCGAGGAGCAAACTTTTGGTAGCGAAGCGAATAGATTCTGCCCTCTGACCGGACGTCGATCAGCAGTGCTTTGTGCCCTGCCAAAACTTTTGAACCATCGGCAGCGAAAAGGGCGAAAATGATTTGAAAACTGCGTGCTTAAGTGTCTTCGCTACTTCAGGCTCGCCCTCGCTCTCGTAGTTAGGTAGGTTTACTGCGGAATCCGGGTTGAAACCATTCGCCGGCTAAGTGGGGCCGACCGCTCGGCGCCGAAGCGATGTCACCGCGGCATTTAGTCCTCCTCGCCGCTTCCTCCCATGGGTTAGTAAGAGTTAAGCCGAAGGCTACAGGAGCACACATGCCCGAACTGAAAATTATCTATCGATCCGAATCCCACGCGCCCTTTTGGGTAGTGGCCGAGCAGGCGGGAATATGGGAAAAAAACGGGCTCAAGGTCAACACGAGCCCAGAGCTGGGGCGCGAAAGAGCCGTTGAGGCGCTCAAGAATGGCCATGTGGATTTGATTTCCGGCAACCATCACAATCTCTATGCGCGCCGGGCACAAAACCGTGAGGATTTTGTCCACCTGGCCCAGCTCGGCAATCGTTGGACGGAAAACCATCTCATCGTTTCCGACGCGATTAACAGCGTACAAGACCTGAAAGGCAAACAAATCGCTGTCGATTCAAAGAACTCGCACGCCGGTCTCAACGTGTGGCTGTTTCTGCGCCAAGAAGGATTGGATCTCGACAAAGGAGATTACGATTTGGTGGAAACACGCGTATCGACCGACAAGCGCTGTAAAGGCGTTCTCGCCGGAGAGTTCGACGCGGCTTTTGTCGACCTACCCCATAATCTCCGCGCGCTGAGACAAGGAGCGCGCGAGATCGTCGTGCGTCCGATGGCGATGATCCGCGGTGTCACGCTGACGACCACGATGGCGTATGTCCAGAGCCACGAAAGAGAAATCCGGCTCTTGATCCGCGGAACTGCCGAGGCAGTTCATTTTTTTCTCAGGCAACGGGAAAAGACCCAACGCATCATGAGGGAGTCAAGCGTCCTAGCGCTGCAGAACGATGAAGAAGTAAGCGCGCTTTATGACTCGTGGGCGAGCTTTTTGGAACGCAAGCTCTACCCGACCACCGAAGCGATCAATAATGTGTTTGCTTTGGCGGTCCGGCTCAAACCGGAGATAGCGCATTTAAATCCCTTGATTATGTGGGACACTCATTATCTGCGGGAGTTGGACGATAGCGGTTTCATTGATGACCTTTATCGATGATCCGCTGAAATGTTCTAGCGCTACCAGGAATTCATCCGAGCTGAAATCGGGAGCCCCAAGGGGACACTGTCGCGCGTACGCATCTATAGGTGTCAATCCGGCGTAGTACTTTTCTGCCGGAATCTTCACGAAATAAGCTCGAAAATACACTCTCCGATCAGCGCCGCGCTCAGCCTTGATCGCCCGCGCACTGGGCGCCGTTCCCTAACCTTTAAGTTTTAGTCTTAAGTCTTGCATCTAGAATCCCCGCCGAGCCGAGCAAGCTTCGCACTACGCTCCGCGGCCGCGACGTCCGAGCCTAACAACTCACAACCGAGAATTTACAATCGAAAACTCTGAGGCGCTCTCAGGCAATCCTGCGTTTTGCTGCTGGTCCTCCGTTTGCTAGGCATCACGCCAAAGCTGAAACAGCTTTGGCGCAGCGGCGCGCTAGAACCTAAGCAATCAATGTTTTCAGGTTTTTGTATGCTTAGTCGCGTCAACGTGTGCTTTGCGCGCGCCCAAGAGAATC
>DATACQ010000890.1:0-1801 GCA_036258955.1 Binatia bacterium | reverse complement strand
ATTCTGCAATATTGGGCTGGCGATGAACGGGGCAGTCACATACCGGAAGACCTAAACGACTATCCTATCAGCATTCCTGTTTCCACGCAGATCCCTATCGCCGTAGGTGCCGCTCTGGCCGCAAAGACCAAAGGCGATGCGATCGCCGTCATGGCCTATATGGGCGATGGCGCAACCTCCAAGGGCGACTTTCACGAAGGACTGAACTTCGCCGGCGTTTTTTCTGCGCCCGTTGTGTTTCTCTGCCAAAACAACCAGTGGGCGATCTCTGTACCACTGAGCCGCCAAACCGCGGCTAAGACCCTAGCTCAGAAAGCCGTCGCCTACGGGTTTCCGGGTATTCAGGTGGACGGCAACGACGTCTTTGCCGTTTACCGCGCGGCGCATGACGCTCTGGGGCGAGCCCGAGAGGGCAAAGGACCTACTTTCATCGAGTGTTTGACTTACCGTCTCGGCGATCACACGACCGCAGATGATGCCTCGCGCTACCGCAGCCGCGAGGAAGTCGAGGGCTGGAGGAAGAAGGATCCCGTTGAGCGGCTGCGCAGGTACATGGAAACAGCCGGCTTGTGGAGCAAATCTTACGAAGAGACCGTACGCTCGGAGGCCAAGGAGGAAGTGGAGGGCGCCGTGCATGAAGTAGAAAATTTCCCGCCGCCGGATCCCCTGGACATCTTTCGTTTCACTTACCACGAGCTGCCGATGGACCTCAAAGAACAGATGGAAGGCTTTCTCAGCGCGAATGGCGGGCGTGACCTGCGCGAGTGAGGTGATCGTATGGCTAAGCTCACCATGGTTGAAGCGATCAATTTGGCTCTGAAGCAGGAGATGCAGAAAGATCCGAATGTGGTCCTCCTTGGCGAGGATATCGGAAAGAACGGCGGCGTGTTCCGGGTTACCCAAGGCTTGATCGACGTGTTTGGCGAGGAGCGGGTTCTGGATACGCCGTTGTCGGAGTCGGCGATCGCCGGCGTTGCCGTTGGCATGGCGATATACGGACTTCGGCCGATCGCCGAAATTCAGTTCGAGGGTTTCGTTTACGCAGCCATGGAGCAGCTCGCCAATCACGCGGGCCGGATCAGAACCCGGTCGCGCGGTCGCTATCACTGTCCGTTGGTTGTGCGGTTGCCCTACGGCGGCGGCATCCGCGCGCCAGAGCATCATTCCGACAGCAACGAAGCGTACTTCGTTCATACGCCCGGACTTAAGGTGGTGGTTCCCTCTACACCTTATGAGGCCAAAGGCCTGCTGGTCGCTGCCATCCGTGATCCCGACCCGGTGATTTTCATGGAACCCAAAAAGGTTTACCGCTCGTTAAGAGAAGAAGTTCCGGAGGAGGAGTATCTGATCCCGCTTGGCCAAGCGCGGACGGTCCAAGAGGGAACCGATATCACCTTGATTACGTGGGGCGCGATGCTTCAACCGACCTTGCAGGCGGCTGCTCTAATGGAGCAAAACGGTACAAGAGCTGAAGTTATAGATCTCCGGACCTTATCGCCCCTGGACACTCAAACGATCATTGAATCCGTGAAACGGACGCACCGGGCGGTGGTCGTTCATGAAGCGCCGGCGAGCTGCGGCGTGGGCGCGGAGATCGTCGCGCGCATTAACGAGAAAGCGTTGGTGCACTTGGAAGCTCCGGTGCATCGCGTAGCGGGGTTCGACACGGTGATGCCTCTGCCCAAGCTGGAGAAGTATTATCTGCCGAATGCCGAACGGGTCATGGACGCCGTCAATCGCGTCGTAAATTTCTAGCAGGCTGCTCTTAGGCGGTTCCGAGTTCCGCGCCGCAGTTGCAACC
>DATACQ010000889.1:0-2146 GCA_036258955.1 Binatia bacterium | reverse complement strand
TTCTCGACCGCATGGATCACGTGTATGAGGAGCGCTATCATCAAATTGGCCTCAGTCTCAAGCCGAGCGAATTTTGGCGTCGCCAAGGTTACACGACGTATCAGAAGGAAGACGTCGCGAGCTTCGCCGTTCCATTGGCGGGAGAAGATAATGTCCTCTGGGGGTCGGACTATCCGCACCCCGACTGCGTTTGGCCGGATTCTAAAATGGTAACCGACAAAAACCTGGGGCCGCTTGGCGAACGGATTCGTCGAAAGGTCACTTGTGAAAATGCCGGCCGCTTGTACGGATTTATAGAGTGATTGGCGTCGAAGATCGTTACCCTAGTTCCTGTTGGTTCAGCGCTCTGGTGCTGTAATTCGGCGAGCCGCCGAGGCCGTGAGCCACTATAGGGTTGGGCCCCGCACAGGGAGAGCCACAGGATCTGTGATCTTTACCAGGCGGCCAGTTCTATGTTGAGCTCGACTTTTCGAATGGGGAGATTATGGTCAGCAGAGAGTTTGAAGATTTTCACCGCAAGTCATCGCTGAGGCCAACAAGCTCCTGCCCAACCTCGAAAACGAAGAAGACCTTATGAATCTCACGGACAAGCTGTTTAAGAGAGGCTTTCGTCCAGACGAAATCTCGAAAATATTGGGACAAAATTATCTGCGCATGCCCAGGGCTGTTCTCAGTAGACATCGACAATGAGCGCTTCGGAGTAAAAGATAGCCGACGGATGGAGAGGGAGAACTACATGAAGATCGCGTTTCGCACATGGATCCTGAGCGCCACTTTTTTCGTTTTGGGCGGCAGCCAATTCGCGATCGGTCAAGAATCGTTCTACAAAGGGAAAACCGTCCGGATCGTCGTCGGCACGTCGGCCGGCGGCGGATACGACACCTTTACGCGTGCTATCGTGCGTCACCTGGACAAGCACATCCCGGGCAGTCCGAATATCGTCGTCGAGAACATGCCCGGTGCCGGCCACCGCATTGGGGCCAATCACGTTTATCGGGTCGCGAAGCCGGATGGACTGACACTTGGGCATTTCCAGGGCAGTCTTTTTCTCGCTCAGGCTCTGGGCGACAAAAATATCGAATTTGATTCTCGGAAGTTCGAGTTCATCGGCGCGCCGGTGAGAGATACGCGCGCATGCGCAGTCACACGCGCGAGCGGTGTAACGGATATGGACACATGGTTCGCGGCAAAAATGCCGCTGAAACTCGGTGGGATCGGTCTTGGTGCGACCGAAGAGGTTCCGCGCATGCTCAAAGCGGCGCTCGGTCTGCCGATCCAAGTCGTTTCCGGCTACAAAGGCACGGCGGAAATTCGTATGGCCGCGGAGAGCGGAGAAATTGCCGGCGGTTGCTGGACTTGGGATTCAATCAAAGCTACTTGGAGCAAGGCGATCAGCTCCGGTGATGCGATCGTCCTTCTCCAAATCCTCTCGAAACCGCATCCCGAGCTTCCCAAAGTTCCTCTCGCGATCAGTTACGCGAAGAGCGAGGAGGCGCGCCAGTTGATTCAGGTCGGGATCCAAGATCCGGCGGATTATTCGCGTCCCTATGTTGCGCCTCCGGGAACTCCGAAGGACCGCCTCCAACTGCTGCGTAAAGCATTCCACGAGACGATGAAAGACCCGGAGTTCCTGGCAGACGCAAAGAAGTCCAGATTGGATATCGATCCCGTCTCGGCGGAAGAGTTAGAGCAAACTGTGGCAGAACTCTTCAAACTGAACCCATCTTTGGTTGCCAAACTTAACCAAATTTTTTCGATGAAGTAGAATTCACCGCCATGCTACACTCACCGGGCGGCGGTGCTCTTCACGCCCATTGCGCGGATCGTTCCGAGGTACGGCCCCTAACATCCCGTGTGGCCTAGTAGGAGGCTGATGGATGACTCTACAAGGCCGACACCAATGATTGAAAACAGGGGCGTCAATCAGGGATCAACACATTCCGCGAGGATTGAAAAAGCGAATAAGAAAAAATTCTCACAGGAACGTCTGTGCCTCTTGACCTGCCTGCTAACGGGCGACCGCGTGGTCTTCCGCGGGTGGTCGCACAGTTAAGCTATGACCGTGTTTAACGATAAAGAGCGTCGATATAACCTGACTTGTCCAGCTCCTCAAGAAAGCTCGTGTCGACAAATTCTCTGGGGTTAG
>DATACQ010000888.1:0-12139 GCA_036258955.1 Binatia bacterium | reverse complement strand
GTCCTCTCCGCGATTGTTCCAATTTCCCACAACAGCTATATCGTTCGTTTCCCCGAACGGGCCTTCACAAGCATCGATATTACAGCCGTCAATGGTCTTATTGTTGTTAATATCGAGATGCCATTGCCGGGTGCTTGGCTGAAACAAGCCGAGTTGCGTATTACCCGTTTGACTCCAGTCACCGAGCACTGGTTGCGAGGCGGCCGCAGTAAACGCCGGCACCGTGGTATCGATGTCATCCTCCCAGCTGTAATTGCCGTCGGTGTCCAAGAACCATGTGCCGCTACTTGGACGGTAAACGCCGATGCGATCCCCTGATGCTACGGCGCTATTAAACGTCGCCGTGCAAGTCACGTTGGTAGTCAGGGTGACCGCACCGCTGCTGCAACCGGTGCCTGTCCAACCGGCGAACGTCGAACTCGTCGCGGGCGCTGCGCTCAGCACCACCTGAGTGCCACTGCTCGCGCTGTGTGTGCAATCGCTGCCGCAGTTAATGCCAGTGCCGGTTACCGTGCCGCTGCCGTTACCCGCCTTGAGCACTGTCAACGTGAACGTTACAAGGTTAAAAGTGGCGGTGCAGGTCACGTTGCTGGTCAGCGTCACCGTACCGCTGCCGCATCCCGTGCCTGTCCAGCCGGCGAACGTCGCGCCGGTCGCGGGCGCTGCGCTCAACACCACCTGAGTGCCACTGCTCGCGCTGTGTGTGCAATCGCTGCCGCAGTTAATGCCAGTGCCGGTTACGGTGCCGCCACCATTACCAGCCTTGGCCTCAGTAAGCGTGAACGTTGCAAGGTTGAAAGTGGCGGTGCACGTCACGTTGCTGCTCAGCGTCACCGTACCGCTGCCGCATCCCGTGCCTGTCCAGCCGGCGAACGTCGAGCCGGTCGCGGGCGCTGCGCTCAACACCACCTGAGTGCCACTGCTCGCGCTGTGTGTGCAATCGCTGCCGCAGTCAATACCAGTGCCGGTTACGGTGCCGCCACCATTACCAGCCTTGGCCACAGTAAGCGTGAACGTTGCAAGGTTGAAAGTGGCGGTGCAGGTCACGTTGCTGGTCAGCGTCACCGTACCGCTGCCGCATCCCGTGCCCGTCCAACCGGCGAACGTCGAGCCGTTGGCCGGCGCTGCGGTCAGCACAACTTGCGTCCCGCTCACAAGGCTTTCGCTGCAGTCGCTGCCGCAGTTGATCCCCGTTCCGGTCACGGTGCCAGTGCCCGCGCCATTCTTATTTACAGTCAATAAAAAACTCGTCGGAGTTGGCGCTGAGGCAGTTGTAGCGCACTGCTCATTCGAATAGGAGGAATTGCCCGCGGAATTGTAGGCCCTAAGGCGATAACAATAGTTCGTCGCGTTGGCCAAGCTGCTGTCAACATAAGAAACAACATTTGCGCCGACTAGGGCGATCTCGGCGTATGTTCCCGAAGTTCCAGTTTTCCGTTCGATGCGGAAGCCAGTCTCATCCGTGGAGTTGTCCGTCCAACTGAGCGTCAGTTGCGCAGCATGAACCTGCGCCGCTGCAATCAGTGCTAAAACAAGATTGATGAGGAACGCGAGAGTAATTGGTTTAACGGTTCGGTACATGCTCTGACCTCGTTCGCGGAACGCAACCGAGCCGAGCACGCAAGATCCTACGAGATCAGTGCAAGTACCGGCAGCCCTGCTACCTGATCTCGTTCGAGATTGGAGGCCAGTGGCTTTGCGTCCCACCCTTTCGTGTGGTTTGCCCTTAACGGTCTGAATTTCTGCCTGCTGTTATTTGAGTTTGGACCTCCGTTGCACCGCGGCTCGGAGCTTATGCGCCGCGTTATCCGGTTCGGCGTCTTGCGGAACGCAACGCCGGTGCCATGCGAAGCGCCGACATTTAGACTTGCACTGGCTACTCCTGTGCATCGGTGCGCACATGTTTACCGAAACATCCCGACAAACTTGTACGGGTGGGTTAGGATTTTCCGCATCGGTAAAAATTTCCGCGATCAAGAGATCCTAGTTCAAATCCTCATGCGCTCGCATCCGATACTGCGCTTGCTAATGAGTAGTTTCGAGAGTTTGGCGGAACCTGAGAACTGCATGAACAAGTCGCCGGCTTGCATGTTCTCAGCTCGGTCCATATAGTCGAAGCAAATCGTATTCCGAAGATGTTTTTGCCGCGAGGATCGCAGCTTCCCTCGGTTCTTATGCATCTTCAAACGGAAAGCAGCCAAGCGGATTGTGAGAGCGTGAATTTTTCAACTTTGACGCGGATCGCGAGCGGGCATGTGGAAGCCCGTGTTGTGCAAGTTGCGGTGGAGCTTGCCATCTTCGATTGTCTCACCGACCAGCCGCTCACGAGCCCGCATGTCGCTTCCAAGCTCAAGCTCGATCCGCGTGCGACGGAGTTGTTGCTAAATGCACTGGCGGCGCTGGGGATTTTGGAAAAAAGCGGCGAATTCTACGCGCTCTCGGCGGCGGCACGAACTTATCTCGTTAGCACCTCTCCGAGATCGCTCTGCGGAATGATCCGCTTCGAATCTTCGCTCTGGAATGAGTGGGCGCGGCTAGGCGATGCCATACGCTCCGGGAAACCGACGAGAGCTCCCGACATGTATCAGGAGAAACCTGAAGAAACCGCGAGGTTCATCGATGCGATGGATTCATTGGTTAAAGCCCGCGGCGATGCCGAGATTCTCGTCAAAACGTTGGATCTCCACGGAGTCGAACAGCTGCTCGATATCGGTTCGGGGCCCGCAACTTACCCCATCCATTTTTGCCGGCGATGGCCGGCATTGCGTGTTACCGTCTTTGACTTGCCTGGAACTCTGGCGCTTACGCAAGACTACGTTCGCGCCGCTGAACTGGCCCCGCGTTTCGTTCTCGTCTCAGGGAATTACCGTACGGATGAGATTCCGGGCCATTATCAAGCGATTTTCTTGTCCAACATTATTCATAGCGAAGGTAACGAGGAAAACGTAAAACTCTTCCGAAAACTGACCCGCCATTTGGACCCGGGAGGCAGGATCATCATCAAAGACCATATCCTGGATAACAGTCGCGCCCAGCCGCCGGTCGGCGCCTTGTTTTCTCTATTGATGCTGCTGACAACCGAATCCGGGCGCTGCTATTCCTTTGCGGAATTGGCAACTTGGCTCGAGGACGCGGGCTTGAAGAATGTAACACAAATCGAACTGCCAGAGCCGCTCACATCATCGCTCATCGTTGCGGAGAAGTAATTTTATTTTGTGTCAGTTGTGGTAAACTCGTTGGGAATCGAAGGAGTTTGCCATCGACGATTCAGCACAAAGGGCGCGAGAGCAATCGGTCATCGAAAATCTCAAGCCGGCCTGTCTTTGCAACAAGATCCGCAGAGGCACGGTCCTAAAGGCGATTAATGCGGGCGCCAGGACTTTCGAGCAGGTCAGCAGGCGCACCGGAGTTGGCACCGGTCCCTGCGGCGGTAAACGTTGCGGCTCAATGGTGCGCGGCATGTTAGGCGAGCCGGTAGTCAACTGCGCTGAATGCGGCTGGCCGGTTCTAATGACAGCCTCGCCGCAGGCCTGCCCGCGCTGCGAATATGCCAAGCAGGAAGTATGATCGCTTGCTGTCACTGCGTCGGGGTTCATTCTGTCTTGCGTGCGCCTGGGCAGCGATGTTTTTGAGCTGTTCGGCCGAGCCTCAGAAGTCCCCAGGCGCTATCGGCGTCCATGGCAGTGTTCAAGCGATTGAGCAATGCTCGATTTTCGGTACTGTGGCCTGCCGAGCCGTGACCCTCATGTCCGGAGAAGGTTTCGGAACATCCACTTGCAGCGCTTATCGCGGTCGAGACGGCACACGAGTGGAAACCTGCGGCGTCGATTCCAAGGCCGCAATTAGCCAAGGAACGGCCACCTCTAGGAATTATCCTGTGCGGCTTTCCTGGAACGACAACTCTGACAACGAAACCGATTTTATAATCGAGCGCTGCGATCAAGTCACACTGAGACAGGGTCAGCGCGAGACGCTTTCATGCGCAGGCGAATGGAAGCGCGTTGGCACGGTTGGCGCGAACATCACGAGCTACGTGGATCGGACGGCTCTCCTAAATCAAACTTATCTGTACCGTGTAAAGGCTTCCAATCCTGCGGGGAACTCTAATTACACCAGCGAAGTCCGCATAACCACCCCAAAGGAGTGAGCACCCGATCCGCTACCGCGCGGCGGACTAATTATTTGGTCTTGACGATTGCTAGCCCCCGACTCCACCGGCCGAGCAGCAAGCCCGATAGAATTACAACCAGAAACAGAAGCAGTGCGGGTAATTGCGCCCGCCACGGTGGCGCCATCGCGCTGACCGAAACCAGGTGGTCTTCCCGGATAATTTCGCCCTCGCTCGTAACCGCAACGGCGCTGACACGGTGGTTCGAACCGTCCGTAAATTGATAGTCGAAAGCGAATTCGCCCGCGACCGGAAGCTTTTCTATCGAGAAAACGACTGTGTTTTTTTCCAACTGCGTAACGATAATGCTGAGGTGTGCTGAAGAATTTCCTTCAAAGCCGGCGGTGCGCATTGACCATCGGACACGCGCGAGTCTACCCACGCGTGCCGGCGAAACGTCGAGATTCACGGCGTACTTCTGTTCATGATTTTCCTGTGCGCAAGCGGCGTCCCCCGCTAGTCCGAACGGCGTGAGACACAGAACGAGCAATATACTCAGTTGGCCGCGTTTCACCTTGCGAGGCGCTGAAAAGATTCTCCCGGCGATGATCCCGATCAAAAACAGCCCGAAAGCAAAAGTCCCTAGATAAAACCACTTCCTCCGGTTTTCATGAACGTAAAAAGTGAATGTTCGTTCGGCATCAAGGCCGGATGCCGCATGGAGAGACGCAGTGAGGCGGTACTCGCCGCGAATGGGCAGTAGCTGGCGCCATTCGGTTTTGCCGCCGACGACCGGCAGGCGGGCTTCGAGTAACCTGCTATCTTCTACCACGGGAAAGTCGGTCGAGAAAAAAAACCCCGGCGGTGGTGCATCCAGGCGCACCGTCAACCACTCCTCGCCTGCTGCGGATTGTCCCGGCTTTTCCAGGGTCAAGCTTAACGTGGCGGGTAGGCTCGGCGTTACTTGTGCCTGATCGGGTGAGATTTTGAAATAAACGGCGAACTCTTCAGCGCTCGCGGTTTCACAAGTAAACCAAAGCCGAACGACTAAAACTACGGCCGCGAGGAGTTTCAGTGACAAGGAACAACGGCCAGCGCGTGGCGCACGTTGTGCAGCGCATCATGAACCGCTGGGTACTCCGAAGCCAATGCGACGTACAATATGGTGCTGCAAGCGAGCAGGAACACAGTTGACTTTAGTAAAAACGAAATCTGTTCCGGCAGCGTCCAGCTACCGCTTTGCGCGACTGTCCTTTCCATATCTTCACTCCCAATCCAGGATAGCCACCATACTTCTACGAACCGGAGAGTCTGTCAAGATCCACAACGCAGCGCGACTCTTCTAAAGCTCAGAGTGAGCCGGGCCGATGAGGGCAAATAGTATTCTGATGAACGTTGCGGCCTCTGATCCAACACAAACAGGCGCAATGGGCCTGCAAAGGCGAGGCGGATAGATCTTATGCAACCGGTGCTCGCAGCCAGAACGAAAATTGGCGCGCTCCTAGCGAAAGAGGGGCTCCTCACGGCTGAACAGCTGGTCCAAAGTTTAGATATTCAAAAGAAGCAATACCCGGCTTTGCCTTTGGGAAAAGTCTGTATTGCTTTGGGGTATCTATCTCCTGAGGATTTAACCCGAGTTTTGAGCAAGCACCACCGCCGCATTCCGCTCGGCGAGCTGTTGGTTCACCTCGGGGTGATCAGTATGGATCAGCTCACGGAAATTCTTGAGCTACAGCAAAGGCACCGCCCGAGGAAAAAATTGGGGAGAATGATTGTTGAGAAGGGGCTAATCGACGAATCCACACTCATCCGCGTGCTCTATGAGCAAGCACACAGCACCCATGGCCTTGATAAGCGCAGACTGGGAAAGTTTGGACCTCTTGTTGTGGCCGGCTACCTAACAGATAGCGAGCTTGACGCGGCGGTAAAGCGCGCCCAATTACAACAGCTGCCGGTTGAGAAAATACTGACCGAGCGTTACCGGCTTACCAAACAAGAGCTCGGCGCAGCATTGGGCGCCTTCTATGGGTGTCCTTTCGTCGAGTATGATCTAACCCGTATTCCTCCACGTGAGCATGTACAACAGATCAGTCCGGTGTATCTCAAAGCGAACCATTGGATACCCTTGCAAGTGAGTGATCATTCCGTAACGGTGTTGATCGATGATCCCCAGGCGCCGGCAAAGATTCAGGACATCCGCCGCTTGTTCCCGGGGAAAACACTCGATCTTCTCGTCGGCATGCAAGACGACATAGCGAAGTACATTGCTCGCGCGTATGAACAACCACAGCCGGTTTCCAATCGCGAATCGGTTGACAGCTTAGTCGGGCAGCTCAGCGCTCACGATTCGCCTGAAGTGTCTCAATTGGGCGAAGAGCAGTTGATTCACGAAAATGACAGCGCTGTGGTCCGGCTCGTAAATCGAATCATCATGGAAGCATGCAAGCAGGGCGTTTCGGACATTCACATCGAGCCTGCAGGCAGTGACAATGAAACCATTATCCGGTTTCGTATCGATGGCCATTGTTATGACTATCTCACGGTCCCCGCAGGCTATCGACGCGCCCTGGTGTCACGGATCAAGATAATGGCAAGACTAGATATTGCGGAGCGTCGAAAGCCCCAAGACGGGAAAATCACTTTTAAGCAGTCGGGGCGCAGCTTCGAGCTGCGGGTCGCTACCATTCCTACGGCCGGCCTGAACAACGAAGACGTTGTGATGCGTCTGCTAGCCACAGAAAAACCAAAACCCCTAGAACAGTTGAACATGACCGCGCGGAACCTCCGCGAGTTTCAAACATTGTTGAGAAAACCTTACGGATTGATCCTTTGTGTCGGTCCCACCGGATCAGGAAAAACGACAACACTTCACTCCGCACTTACTCTGATTAATACTCGCGACCGAAAAATCTGGACCGCGGAAGATCCTGTTGAGATCACCCAGCCGGGACTGCGCCAGGTCCAGGTTCAGCCAAAAATCGGCTTTGACTTTGCGGCCGCCATGCGCGCATTCTTGCGTGCGGATCCCGATGTGATTATGGTGGGCGAGATACGCGATAAGGAAACGGCAGAAATTGTTGTGGAAGCATCTCTAACGGGTCATTTGGTGCTAAGCACGCTCCACACAAATAGCGCCGCCGAGACGGTGACTAGACTTCTAGATATGGGTATAGACCCTTTCAATTTCGCGGACTCGCTTCTCGGAGTTTTGGCGCAGCGATTAGCGAGAACACTTTGCAACGACTGTAAGGAGCCTTACGACCCGACGGAACAAGAGTTCCATGCTCTCGAGCACGCGTACGGACCAGCCGAATTGGCCCGAGCCGGAGTTAAGTACAATAAGGATTTCCGCCTATACCGTGGACGCGGCTGCGCATCATGCCGCAGTACAGGATATAAGGGGCGCATCGCGCTGCACGAGCTCTTGATCATCACGGATGAGATGAGACGGCTCATCCACGGCAAAGCAACAGCCGCGACACTGCTCCACGCTGCGCTACAGGATGGGATGACAACCTTGCTCCAAGATGGCGTGCTCAAAGCAGTTCAAGGTTGGACTGATTACAATCAGGTAAAAGCAGTCGCAATGCGGTGAGTGGTAGCATCGAATACCCTCGCTACGACGTCAGCGAATGTATGGCGCAACCGCATGCCGCAAGAGAACAAACGAAATGTCGAAAAAATGACAACGAAGCCATCGTCACCGGCAGTTTCGCTCTCGGATTAACGCTCTGCATTCATTACATAGCTGTCCCGTTCCAGGGGGCAAAACCTGCTCTTCGTAACTGGTATCATCGGTCGGCCAGTGCGAACAATTGCTGCAAAAATGCCACGTCTGAGATCCGGTCAATTTTCTGAAAGTTGTTGCCACTAATATAACTCCTTCGGCTCTGGGTAAAGTCCGCAGTAGTTAGGGCAACTTACGTGCCGGCTCGCTGTTCCGAAATCCCACGAACAATCGCAAATTGTGCCGGACACGCGTCTTTCTACGGAGATACTGTCTCGAAAATGGGACAATGCGCGCGAAAGAATGGTCGCGCAAGACAATGATAAATATTCACCCGATTAGTGGCTGTTCATTGCCTGCGTTATCGTTTCGTACAGCGGTAGCAGGTCCTCCTCAGGACAGCAGTTAAGGCAGTATCCTATTACGCCAACCAAGCGAGAATCACCCAGCTCTCCCGCCGCGCGGAGTTCCTCAGCCGAGATGTTACATATCTTACATTGAACATTTTCACCCATCGGAGATCCTTTGCATGACCAATGTTTCTGCTGCCGAACCATCGCAGCAGAGTATCATATCCACAGCAAAGGTGAGAGAAAAGATTGCGCTAAAAGGGCAGCGGCGCGGCAGGTGAGGACCAGCTAAGCGGGGGAGCGTGTGGTACAAGGACAATTTCTGTGTGGGGGTGCCTAGGGCGCTGTTGTAGCACTCTGTCAGAGTTTCACAGGCTCATCCGGGAACTTCCTAACTGATCTGCCTTGAGGATTTAAGATAGTGGAAGTTCGAGTTGGGTCCGCTGCTTGGCGGGAGGGTGCGCCGATTTGCACATAGCTATTGGCATAGATTTTGTAAGGCAGTTTCCGACGTGGCGACCTTCGCACAAGGAAAATATTTCGTGGTTTCAAGACCGACGCAAGCTCCCGATGCGGAAGGTTGGGTACCGTACGCCTTTGCAACCTGGCAGGATAAGCGGCGCACTTATTATCAAGTATTTACGAACTTCGGCAGAACTTTTCCTACACAGCAAGATGCGGTTCGTTTCGGACTATTTGTCGCTGCGAATTGGATCAACAACAATATGTAGGTTCTAGGCGGATAGCGTTACATAATACTGGAATACTGGGGAGATGTCCGGAGCAGTGTTTTAGGGTTCAGAAGGCGTATCACTCCGCCGTCGGCCACTGTGTCCGCCGCGAGCCTATCACACGTTTGGCGATCTCTCGGGGAGGTCGGTAAACACAGTTGATGGGTCGTCAGAGGTACAGGGGCAACGCTGTTCGGCTAAAAATTCGCGGGCTTTGATGTATCGCTATCCTCGTAGGTATAACTCGACAAAAAGGCGAACGCCTTCATCCTGTTCGATACTTTAGCAATTGACTGTTCGGTCCACGTGATATCCCGACGGCTTTTCTTGGGAGACTTGAACACGATGCTCGCACAGTCTTCCAAATAACGCGGTTGGGCCTTGGCGCCGAGAAAAGAGCAAAGACGACCGAGGTGGAGCTTGGGGTCTTCAATAAACGACTCCAGGCGCAGATCAAAGATTTGACTCGGAAGGAGTTGCTCTTTAAGCGTGGCAATACTGGAGCAGAGCTGGAAAAAAAATTCGATGTGCATATCCAACGTTTTGGTCCGGCTGCGTCGGCTCATCGTCGCCAGAACGTCGAATGGATTGCGCATAACGTGAACAAACTTCAGCTCGATAGCGATTTTATCTTTGACGAAACCCAACAATTCAGGATCGAGATAAAAGCGCATCGCTGACATTGCGCCTTTCTTATCGCCAAGGATCTTCAGCTTTTCGAATCGGCCCTGCCACTGTTGGGGCACGTGATATGAATAGCCGCTATGGCTTCGGCCCGCCCCGGCCATTTTTTTGGAGTTTTCCAACAGCAAATGAAATACTTGCATGCGGTTGAATCCCCGCTGCAGTAACTTTAGCGCGTCCAATTCGTGCGCTATCACTATGTTCGGGTGGGCATCGAGGAGAGATCCGATGAGGCTATGGCCTGTTCTCGGATAGCCGACGAACATGCAGTACGTTTCAAGATCCCTAACTAAAGCGGCGCTTCGCCTATTCTGTAGCAGCGAAGTTGCGTACAGGCCAATCAAGTTGAGTCTTCTCCTGAAGGACATGAGACGTCAGATTGCGCCTGTGCCGGCCCAAAGCAAAAGCATGATTTTCAAAGCGAACTGTGCAAGTTCAAAAATCGCGCCTTCCAGCACAATCCTAATTGGAGCGACTGCATCGGACCTCACGAATTAACTCTTTGGCAGAATTAAAAAACCTTTGGCGGACAGGGAGGGAACCTCGATCACGCATCCCCGGAACTTGATCTCGAGCCTTCTCCCTCCTCCCTTCTCATCCGTTTCGCACTGTCTACTATAGACGTGCAACTTTCACCGTGATTATGCGATTGATCGCCCCAAGTCAACCGTGTTCTCGCAGAAGATCGGATAGCAATAGCGGTGCGAGAACTCGGTCATCGAGATCAAAACGCTTGCGATATCTTCACGACAAAGCTACGCTCCGGGTGAATGCAGAGCGGCTCTGTTAAGGTACTGCTCACGACACTACGAGATACGAATTTTAGCCGATGCTACTCTTCTGCGCTGGCTTCCAAAATCTCATCTGGCGTCGCTTTTATCCATTCTTCCTTGCTATTTTTAAGCTTCACGGGCGTAAGTCCAGGTTTGGCTCCTGGCAAGACGCTCCCGAATGTTTGGAAGTTTATTTCTACCGGCTGGCCTTTGTCGTTTTCAAATTTCATACTTCAGAAATAGCACACGCAGCGCATTCGTAAACCCAAAGAATGGGAAAGCCGAATTGAGTTTCAGATGTGAAAACGGGAGTAATCAAAGATCCGCGAGGCATATAAGGTTTCGACTTACCCAATTCCGCTACTCCAATTCTTTCCGATTCACTGTTGCCTCTAAAAGCACCGACCTTCTGACACGTTTTCATCATAAACGAAATTGCAAGCACATCTGTAGGCAGGTAGGCCGTCTACGAAGAAAGCCATTCGCTGCGACGTGATCAGCTGGTTGCTGAATCACCGGTACGACGGCCCTCCCTGGATCGCATCGATCGGAGCGCAGTGATTGGGCTCGAGGTGCCATGATGGTTGTGGATCATGCCCGTGAAGGCAGTGAACCTCATCCACGGCTTAATGAGTCTACGGTTCTTCTTTGAGGCGAGCTTTTTGGCCAAGTCGTTCGTACACGGCCCTAAGGCGCTCCAGCTGTTTATCATCAAGTTCTTCCAAATCGAGCAGCAGGTTCCGAGCATGTTTATTGCTCCGGATCAGCTCATCTAGCTTCAGGTGCACTTCGCGGGTATCGCGGTTCTGAGTGTTCTGGATAAGAAAGACCATCAGAAACGTGATGATGGTCGTAGCCGTATTAATTATCAGCTGCCAGCTGTCGCTGAACCCGAATAGCGGGCCAGTCAAGGCCCAGACCAAGACGATTACAACACAAAGGGCGAAAGTACTGGGTTGCCCTGTAGCGTTAGCGGTCCACTTCGCAAACCTATGGAATAAAGCCCCCATTGTCGCCATATGATCCCTCCTAGATAAGCCGTGTTTGGTTCAAATGTGTACTGTGGTTTGGACGACCGATCCTACACAGGCGTAGTTCAGTTTCCAAGCACCGCTTCACCGTACGCGTCACCCAACGACCGGCCGTGTACGAGTGGTGGATCTTGGCTGACGTGTCGCCCGGCTAGATCATCATGAACTGTCAAGGCGCCAGGGTGCCTACACATGCCGTCCCATTGATGTGCGAGGATGAGGTCCCTAGGAGCAGATTACGTGTCATAAACGGGAAAGACAGCGTCGATGTGCAGGAATTCTGCTGGAAAGAAAATTGCTTTTGTGACATTGAAGCGGCGGCACAAGCTTTTATGGGGAGCTTCTTCTACAAAGATCACGCAATCGTTAATACTGGCCGGCCGGCTGGCTCGGCTGAAGATCCGGTAGGTTTCATGCCGCTCGCTGTGATTAGTTGGAATACACCGGATCTCCGACGGAGAGTTATGCAGGTTCTCAAATCACAGAAACTCTACCGAAGTGCCGAAGAGGCAAGCGCCGTCGCTCTTGAACAGGCAAAGGCCTGGGTCGAGCACCATCTCCGAGAGCGTTAAGACGCAGATTCAAGCCGGTCACTAGGCTGCAAAGTTCCTCGATGTTGCCGTCGGTTTAGCTCCGTAGGCGGGCGGTTCAAATGGAATAAGCACCCGCGTCGCGTCTGTTGATTTCGCGCCACATTTTAAATATCAGTGGCGTTATGGATATATACGACTTGAC
>DATACQ010000887.1:0-4576 GCA_036258955.1 Binatia bacterium | reverse complement strand
ATGTTGAGACGGTCCTGATGCGCCAACTGAAATCCTTTCAACTTCTATTTGTTATTTTGTGGCGAGAGGGGCGCCGGCGCCTCGAGGGGCGGCACGATCACCCGCGTAAGTTGGCCACGCTGCATGATTGCGCGTATGCATAAGAAATTCAAACCAGTTTTTGTTCGTCTTTCCAACCGCGGACAGAGTAAGTAATCACGGTGTTCAATATCGTCGCGTCCAGCAAGCATAGACGGGCAGATCGCCCCCTACCTTTTTGACAGGCCAACGTGGCAAACCACGAGAGATGCAAGAGCTAAAACCGGCCCTTCGCTTTGGCCTCGCTGACTTCATCGCCAAATTTTTCCCCGACGCTTCGGCCCGTTTCATGTCGATCGCGGCACTTCTTGCTTCAGAGAATCTCGTTGACAGGTTCGCCCTAGGCTGAATATAACTTGGCTCGATTCAGGTGGGGGGAACTTAGATGCGTAAATGCAACACAGCGATCGATCGGCGCCGGTTCCTGCAACAGAGCGCGGCTGTGGGTTTGGGAACGGTTCTCGCGCCGGCCTTGGCGTCCAAAGCACTCGCGGCAACGAAAGATCGCATCGTCATCTATCAGGGCGTCAGTCTCGACTCGCTCCATCCCTATGGCTACAGCGGCGGCGGTATCACGGGCATCTGGCGCCATATTCTCGAGCCGCTGATCCAGATGGACTATGACCGCAACGAATACGTCGGCGTGCTCGCTCAGTCATGGGAGTTTCAGGGGCGCAAGTGGACTTTCCATCTGCGCAAAGGCGTGCGCTTTCACAACGGCGCGCCGTTTACCTCTAAGGACGTCGCCTACTCCATCGACAAACTGCAGAACGACAAGCGCAGCCTGCAGGGCGCCTACGTGCGCAACATCGAGGTGGAAACGCCCGACGATTACACGGTCATCCTGACGACCACAAAGCCCAATGCGCTTTTGCTCACCAGGCTGGAAACCCGGTTCATGCTTTCGAAGGAATACGGCGACGATCTGGACGCCGCCACGTCCGGCACCGGTCCGTACAAATACGTCAGCTGGCAGCGCGGCGGCAACCTGGTGCTGCGGCGCAACGACGAATACTGGGGCCCCAAGCCGCAGATCCGCGAGGTAATTATCAAAGGCGTCAAGGAAGAAGCGGCGCGGCTGGCGGGCTTATTGGCCGGGCAGGCCGATCTGATCAGCCACGTGCCCATCGAAGAGGTCGACCGCGTCGCCAAGCATCCGCGCCTTCGGATTCAGAAGGTGATCGGCTTTCGCGTGTATTTTCTCGGCATGAATGTTCAGATGAAACCTTTCGACAACAAGCTTCTGCGCCAGGCGATCAACTATGCGCTCGATCCCCACGTCATGCTGAAGCACATCTACGATGGCCACGGCGCCGTGGTGAACGGCCCGCTGGGGTCGAATTGGGTCGGCTTCGATCCGAACATCAAGCGCTATCCTTACGACCCGAAGAAAGCGCGCGAGCTGCTGACCCAGGCCGGTTACCCGAACGGACTAGAGGTCAAGCTTTATCTGGCCCCGGACCGCCACCTCAAAGGCAAAGAGGTTTGCGCCGTGATCGCCGACCAGTTGGGCAAGGCCGGCATCAAAGTCGAGCTGGTGCCGCAGGAGTACGCCATCTACTGGGGCAAGGACGGCGTCAACGGCGGCAAGCTGCCGTTTTACTACGCCGGCAGCAACGGCAGCGACGCCGATGTCTATTTCGAGCAGTATTTTCGCACCGGCGGTTCCAAGCGCATCAACTACAACAATCCGGAATTCGACAAGCTCATCGACGAGGAACAGCGCACTGGCGATCAGAAGAAGCGCGTCGCGATTCTGCATCATGCGGGCCGCATTCTCATGGAAGACGTCCCGTTCGCGCCGCTCTACACGCTCGCAGAGCTATACGGTGTTACCCGGAACGTTCTCTGGAAGGGCTTACCGGACGGTAAGATTCTTGCCGCAGATATGAAAGTCAAAAGCTGACTCAATCGCCAGAATCCCGCGTCAGCAAGGACGCAGATTTCCCCACCCAATGAGGAGAAGAGCCAACTTTCAAAGCAGGGAGCTAAAAATGTTCTTAAAGCGCACATGCAAGCTTTCGCTCGCCCTGGCCGCCATCGTGATTTTGACTTTTGCCGGTCCGGCGTTCTCTCAAGCGCCATTCTACCAGGGCAAGACTCTCACTATTCTCAATGCAAGCGCTCCTGGCGGCAGCGGCGACATGCGCGTCAAGGCGATGCTGCCGTACCTACGGAAATATATTCCCGGGGAGCCGACCGTAATCACGGAATACATGGTGGGAGCAGGAGGCCGAAAGCTCGCCAACCATATGTATCGCACCACACGGGTCGACGGCCTTACGATAGGATATACGACAGGTGGCGTCGTCACCTACGGAGTCATGGGCGAGTCGGGTGTCAACTACGACATTGAAAAGTTTATTTATCTCGGTACGCCCGAGACGATGTTCAATTATGTATTTGTTACCCGTAAGGGCGCCGGTGTCGACAGCCTCGACAAGTTGAGAACGACACCGGGGCTCAGAGTCGGAGCGCACTCCGTGGGCCACACCTTCTATGTGCTCGGGCGTCTGTTCACCTATGGGCTTCGTCTCAAGGAGCCGAAATTTGTCGTTGGCTATTCCGGAGATGAGGTCGATCTTGCGCTGACGGGGGGCGAGGTTGACGCGCGGGCGAGTAACGCCGACACGATTTTGCAGCGGACACCGGAATTTCTCGACAAGAACCTCGTGGATTTTCACGCGATCATCAACGTCCCAAAAGCGACCAAGCACGCGCGCTTCGCCCACTTGCCCGAGCTCGATGCCCTGGTCAAGGGGGACAGCGACCGAAAGCTGGTCGAATTGTACCGTTTGCTGAGACTCATCGGTTCCCCTTTCGTTCTTCCGCCGGGCACGCCGCCGGAGCGGGTGCAGATTCTCCGCGCCGCGTTTCAGAAAACGTTTAATGATCCCGAGTTCCGGAAAGACTACGGGAAGCTAACCGGCGACGAACCGTCACCGCTGGCCGCCGACGAAGTCCAGCGCGCGATCGAAGGTCTGCCTCGAGATCCGTCAGTGATCGAAAAGTTTAAGCAGATTACCAGCGCCAACCCCTTGCCGGCTTACTGACGCGAGCATGGATCGCCGGAATGTCTTTTCTTTTACGCATGCGTATCATAACACGCCGTCCTGATGCGATTCGTTGTTGGAAAAAGCGATCGTTCTCCGTGACTACTTCGTACGCGCCGCAGAACATGGCGTGGCCGAGATTTGCACCTACGCCTGGGCATACCGCCACTTATTCGGCGAGCCCCCGCCAATATGGTCGCAAGCATATGCCAGGAAAGTTTTAGTACTGGCGGAGAACACGCCACGCATGGAACTCTCCCACATTGGGTAAAGTCGGTCTTGATTCGTTTATCGTCAGTAGCAGGACGGGACTGCCAGGCGACGGCCACTGGAAATCTTCAGCTTATGATCGCGAGGAATGGGAACGAGTTCTGGGAACGGCAACTTTGCTTCGTTGAACTGGGAGTCACCCTAGCAGAAATACAGCACAGCTGCCGTGCCACGCCGAGCTCGTAGCACCGCAGTTTGTTGCTCCGCAAGGCCTGGGCCTGTCTTGCTGGCGTATCAAATCGATTCCAATTCCGGCCAGCGTTTATGTTGCGGCTCAGCTTCCAGTTGGAATTCAAAGCGGTTCATCTATCAGACCTGACCCTGTGCGCCCCCCACGCTAAAAGGCGCTGGCGTCAGCACGCGCGGCATAGGATCGCCCCAAATGAGGCTTTGCATCGTAAGCGATGCAGCTCCGCTGCTCCGTTGTGCAAAACCGCGCCGGGGTATAAAATCCAAGGAAGTATACCCTTAGGATCTTTCGCATGGGCATGAACATAAAGAGCGAAGATACGCACCGTCGGGCCAAGGAATTGGCCCGGATTACGGGTGAATCAATTGCCGAGGCGGTGGACCGTGCCGTCACCGAGCGCCTGGAACGGTTGCGACGGCAACGAAATCGGAAAGCGCTCGCGGCGAAACTCCTGAAGCTGGGCGAACGGTGCAGCCGGTTGCCTGTGATCGACAAACGATCGGCCGAAGAGATGCTCTACGATGAAAGTGGTTTACCGCGATGATCGTTGTCGATACCTCTGCGCTGATCGCGATCCTCGACCGGGAACCGGATGCGGCGCTGTACGCAGAAGCTATTGCAGAGGCGGATGCCCCGCTCATTTCCGCGGCGACTCTGCTCGAATTGCACATCGTGATGCTGAATCGGCGCGGCGCCGCAGCCGCGCAGATCGTCGACCAGTTAGTTAAAGACGCCGGTTTTCAAATCGAAAATTTTACCGCTCAGTATCTCGAGCTCGCGCGCGAAGCCTATGCCCGCTATGGCAAAGGCAGAAACACCGCGGGGCTTAACTATGGGGATTGCTTTTCGTATGCGCTGGCAAAGGCCACCGGGTTGCCGTTGCTTTTCAAGGGGGAGGATTTTTCAAAAACGGACCTGCCGGCAGCGCTGGCCGATATTTGAGCAAAGAACCAAACCTGACACCGTTCCCTGCCTCTTCAGAATT
>DATACQ010000886.1:0-5603 GCA_036258955.1 Binatia bacterium | reverse complement strand
TGAAAACGCGCTGAGCGAAACCGAGCGGCAGTCTTGTTACGAGGAGTCCATCCAACTGGCGCACCAACTTCATAGTGACGGACAGTATGTAGCGGCCAATCCGCTCCATCCGACGGCGATGGCGACAAGCGTGCAGGTGCGCGAGGGGAAGCGGCTGGTGACCGACGGTCCGTTTGCGGAAACGCGCGAACAGTTGGGCGGCTACTTTCTCGTCGATGCCGAAAATCTCGATGAGGCGATCGCCATTGCCGCCCGGATTCCGATGGCGCGCAAAGGCACCGTTGAGTTGCGCCCGGTGATCGAGATTCCGGGTTTGCCTACGTAGTCGCGTGGCTGTCATGTTGAGCGCAGCCAAACATCGGAATGACACTAGATTTCATAGCGGCAAAATTTAGAAAGGAATGTTTATGAGCGGCGTAAGAGTTCTAGTTGGCATGCGCAAAGGCGCGTTTATCTTGACAGCGGATGGAAAGCGCGACAAATGGGAGGTCAGCGGCCCCCACTTTGCGGGCTGGGAGATTTACCATCTCAAGGGATCGCCGGCTGATCCGAATCGGATCTATGCATCGCAGTCGAGCGGTTGGTTCGGACAGATCATTCAACGCTCGGATGACGGCGGGAAGACATGGGAGGTGCCCGGCGGGGAGAAAATACCCGAGCCGTCCGATCCGCCGGCCAGCGTGAGCAACAAATTCGTTTACGACACGTCGGCTGGCACGGGCAAGCCTCTTACGACCCACCAATGGTACGATGGCACGCCGCATCCGTGGGAGTTCAAGCGAGTGTGGCACCTCGAGCCTTCTCTTACCGATCCGGATACGGTGTATGCGGGAATAGAAGACGCGGCTCTGTTCCGCTCGACCGACGGCGCGAAGTCCTGGAACGAACTCGCTGGCCTGCGCGGTCATGGCTCTGGCGAGCAATGGCAGCCCGGCGCCGGCGGCATGTGTCTGCACACAATCCTTCTGGACCCGAGCAACCCAAACCGTATTTTTACCGCCATCTCAGCGGCGGGTGCATTTCGTAGTGATGACAACGGCAAGACCTGGCGGCCCATCAACCGCGGCCTGCACTCGCTCTACATCCCGAACCCGACCGCCGAGGTCGGCCACTGCGTGCACCGAATCGCCATCCATCGTTCGCGCCCGAAGGTGCTTTTCATGCAGAAGCATTGGGACGTGATGCGCAGCGATGACGCCGGAGAGTCATGGCATGAGATCAGCGGCAATCTCCCGACCGATTTCGGGTTCTCCATCGACGTGCACGCGCACGAGCCGGAGACCGTGTACGTCGTCCCAATCAAAAGCGACTCCGAGCATTTTCCCCCGGATGGCAAGCTGCGCGTGTACCGCAGCCGTACCGGTGGCAACGAATGGGAGGCGCTCACGAAGGGCTTGCCGCAAAGTGACTGCTACGTGAATGTGTTGCGCGACGCCATGGCGGTGGATTCACTCGACTCGTGCGGTATTTATTTCGGCACAACCGGCGGGCAAGTGTACGTATCGGCTGATGCAGGCGACAGCTGGGCGCCCATCGTCCGGGATCTTCCGGCCGTCGTTTCTGTGGAGGTTCAGACACTACCATGATACGAGTCGTACTCCCACCGCATCTCCGGAAGCTGGCGCGCGTCGAAGGCGAGGTAAAACTGGAGATCGCGGGTCAGGTCACGCAACGCTCGGTGCTCGACGCCCTCGAGGTGCGTTATCCAATGCTGCGCGGAACCATTCGCGACCAGGTGACCCAGCAGCGCCGCGCTTTCGTGAGATTCTTTGCCTGCGAGCAGGATCTCTCGCACGAAGCGCCGGATGCGCCGTTGCCAGAGGCGGTCGTGACGGGAACTGCGCCGTTTATGGTGGTGGGCGCCATCGCGGGCGGTTAGCGGCCGGCTCATGCCGGCTGTTCAACGTTCAAAGTTCAATCGGTCGGACCCATGCACGGAGCGCTGTGCTAAACTTCTTTGCACCAACGTCATTGGTAAGAGAACCATTAAACCTCGAGGAGTAGACCTCAAGGAGAGCTCAAATGAAGTACACGGGTAGCTGTCATTGCGGCAATGTTCGGTTCGAGATCGAAGGAGAGCTCAAAGGTGCCGTGGCATGTAATTGCTCGATCTGTTCCCGTAAGGGATCCCTCCTGTGGTTTGTGCCTCGCGAAGAGCTGAACGTGCTCACATCGGAAGCGGACATCGGTACGTACACGTTCAACAAGCACGTTATCAAGCATCGCTTCTGCAGGACGTGCGGCATCCACCCCTACGGTGAAGGAACGGATCCCAAAGGGAATCGCATGGCGGCAATTAACGTTCGCTGCCTTGACGGGGTTGATCTGCAAAACGTGCCGGTTCAGCAGTTCGACGGACGGTCCTTGTAGCAGGCATGCGGGGTGGCTAACGCTAACTCACCAGCCGGCGCCTGCGGTCAGCACCCGGAAGAATGCGGCCGGAGCCATGGGAGGAGATGAAATGAATGTTGCATTATGGATCGTCCAAGCGCTGCTCGCGCTGCTTTTTCTGTTTGCCGGTGGAATCAAGCTGATCATGCCGATTGAGGAGTTGATGAAGCAGATGCCGCTTCCGCTGCCGGGTTGGTTCATGCGGTTTATCGCCGTCCTCGAGATCCTCGGCGGTATCGGGCTGATCCTACCATGGCTCACGGGTATTCGGCCCGGGCTAACGCCACTCGCCGCCGCCGGCTTGGTGATCCTGATGATCGGTGCTACGGTGTACACGCTGGCCGCCGGTGATGTCGCAACGGCGCTGATGCCGCTGGTCGTTGGCATACTTGCGGCGTTAGTCGCCTACGGCCGGTGGAGGGTGACGCCGCAACGGGGCTCAACTCGGCCATCCGTGCTGCAGCCGAACCAAAAACGAACATAACCTTCAGCGCGTGGCGAATGGCGATTCAACCGCAGAGAGCATGATTGTTCATCTGATCGACGGTACTTACGAGCTGTTCCGTCATTTCTACGGACTGCGGCGCTTCCACAAGGGAGAGGATCGACCATTCGGCGCCGTCAACGGGGTCCTGAATACGGTATTGCAGATGATTGAAGGTGGAGCGACGCACGTAGGCGTGGCGACCGATCACATCATCGAGTCCTTCCGCAATCGTCTTTGGGCCGGCTACAAGACCGGCAATGGTATCGAGCCTGCGCTGCTTGCGCAATTTCACCCGCTCGAAGAAGCGCTCACCGCCATGGGCGTAACGGTATGGCCCATGATCGATCTCGAGGCCGACGACGCGCTCGCCTCGGCGGCGGAGATTGCTTGCGCAAGCGATAAGGTGGAAAAAGTCTCGATCTGGACGCCCGACAAGGACCTGGCGCAGTGTGTCCGCGGCGAGCGCATTGTGCAGGTTGATCGCAGGCGGCAGAAGATCCTCGATTCGGCCGGAGTGCGTGAAAAATTCGGCGTCGAGCCCGGCCTGATTCCCGATTTTTTGGCGCTGGTCGGTGATGCGGCCGATGGATATCCAGGCATTCCCGCGATTGGCCGGGTTACGGCGGCGCGGCTTCTGAACCGGTACGGTATTATCGAAGACTTCCCCACAGTGGTACTGGGCGAAGCCCGCGAGCTGGCGTTGCTATTCAAGCGATTGGCAACTCTCAGGACTGATGCGCGCCTGTTCCATGACGTGGAGGAACTGCGCTGGAGCGGTCCCACCACCGCGTTCGCCGCGTGCGTGGCGCAAGTGGGAGACACTGGCTTGCTGCAGCGCTGCGTTAATGCTCAGAAAATAACTCAAAATCTTAATCTGCCTTAAACAGAAATCCACACACCTACGGAAGACACTCATGCGCTACATTGATGGATACGTATTACCCGTCCCGAAGAAGAACCTGGCAGCATACCGGCGCATGGCGCAGAAGGCCGGTAAGATCTGGCGGGAGCACGGCGCGCTCGAGTACATCGAGTGCGTGGCCGATGACGTGAAGCCGGGTAAGCATACGTCGTTCCCCCAGAGCGTTAAACTTAAGCCCGCAGAGACTGTGGTGTTCGCCTACATCGTTTATAAGTCACGCGCCGATCGCAACCGAGTCAACGCGAAAGTTATCAAGGATCCTCGTTATCCAAAATGGTGGAGGCCAAGGACATGCCTTTCGACGCCAAGCGCATGTTCTGGGGCGGGTTTAAGGTCCTCGTTGACGTCTGACGATTAGGCGTTCGCCCGCGAAATAAACAGGCCATACAGTTCCGGAGGTCGAGTAATTACCTCGGGCACGGCACGTATCCTCGTCTCAGTATTGACGATGAGACTCCTCTTATCTCTAACATTGTGTGTGCCAGGAGTAGCTGCCGTACATGCCGAGGTCGCTCCAGTTTCCGAGAGAGAGAAAATAGAGTATCTGATTCGCTCCGTCGAAGAATTACGCGACGCAAAATTCATACGCAACGGTCGTAATTACGACGCGAACAGAGCAGCCGATCACCTGCGCCTCAAACTGCGCAAAGCTGAAAACCGCTGCAATACTGCGGAGGACTTCATTGCGGTGTGCGGATCCAGGAGTTCAATATCAGGGCAACCGTATCAGATCAGGTTTGCTGATGGCACCGTCTTGACCAGCGAAGCCTTCCTTCGCGCGAAGCTCGAACAACTGAACAGACCCAGTAAATGATCGTTGGAACCGTTCATTCAACGCATTTTGATGAGAATCACATCAACGCTCTTCACCGCGCATCCGATTGCCGCCAATGCGGTGGGTAGGTGCGCTCATAATTCGGCAGGGCTTCAACGCGTTGCACCCATCTAGCGACACTGGGAAAGTTTTGCGCCAGCGGGAGCAAGCCCAAGTCGAACGGTTGGGCGGCTTCTTTGGAGGCAGCGCGCAACAGCAATTGGACCAGTGGAAATAGACCGATATCCGCGGCAGAAATCTTATCGCCAATAAGCCATTGCGTGCCGGCAAAGCGTTCGTCAATCGTCTTGAGCTCCTGGCGCAGTGTTTGTGCCGCCTGTCGGGTCTCTTCGACTTTGTCCAATCCTTTGCCAAAGAAGATCGGCCGGACAACTTTGTCGCCGGCAGGCACGACATAGGATTCGCACTCGGCCAGCGCGCGCCAAATCAAACCAGTTTCCTCGGCAGTGTTTCCGAAGAGCGAAGGATCTGGGTATTTGCGATCGAGGTAACTCATGATCGCGAGAGACTCGTAGAGCACATAATCTCCGTCCTTCAAAGTGGGAACTTTGCCGCGAGGGTTGAGCTTGAGGTAAGCCGGCGCTTTGTGCTCGTCTTTGGAAAACTCCAGGAGTTTCGATTCATACGCGAGCCGTTTCACTTCCAACGTCAGCATGACCCGCCAAGCAAAGGGACTGCCGCTGCCCCAATAGAGTTCGATCGCCATGGTTTTCCTCCAATAAGTAATTTGCCGGGAGTTTGATCATGTGTTTCAGATCTTTGTCTGTCCATTGTTTAACATATGACCCAGTGCTTCAAGGACGCCATCATTGATTGCTTAAGGAACCCGTGTTTTGCGTCTAGTGAGGAGTACTCTCGTATTGCTGCTGTGATGCCCGCGCTTCCCTTTCCAATAGCGCACGCTTGCGCGCTATGCCCCACCGGTAGCCGGCGAGCGCGCCGTCGCTGCGCACCACGCGGTGGCAGGG
>DATACQ010000885.1:0-2222 GCA_036258955.1 Binatia bacterium | reverse complement strand
AAACCGGGAGGCTGGGAAGAATTGGATGGCGTGCGGCTTCACAGCGCCGGCGCGAATTTTCCACCCAGCCCGGAACTCCAATCGCGCGCCCGTTATTTAACCTATGATCCCGACGATCAGAACCGTCTCTATGCCGGGATTGAAGTTGGCGGCATGGTAGTGAGCGACGATAGCGGCGGTTCATGGCGGGCGGCCAATGAAGGCCTCACTGACATGGACGTGCATGAAATACTGGCATCGAAGGAACATTCGGGAATGGTGTTTCTCGCTTGTGGTGAAGCGTGTTTCCGAAGCCATGATCGCGCCGGCCATTGGGAAGACATTTCGCCGAGGAATCATGATTACGGCATATCCGTTGCGGAAGACAGCAATGGAGTCGTTTATGTGGGAGCGGCCCGAGGTAGGCCAAATCTATGGATCCGGGAAGGCGGTGCCATGGCGGCTATCCTGCGAAGCCGAGATAAGGGCGCTAGCTGGGAAGCAGTCATCGACAATCTGCACGGCGGAGTTATGCATTTTTGTACATCCCCGGATGGCAATGGGATGGTGGCCGGCACCTCGGACGGCACGTTGCTCGTCATCGATGATTTTGGGGCGCGCGAGGTGGCAAGCGGGTTACCTTTTATAACCTGTGTGGAGTTAGCTGCATAACAGCACGGATGAGCACTGATGAAGCTATACACATTCTTTCGCAGCTCCGCCTCCTACCGTGTGCGCATCGCGCTGAACTTAAAAGGCATCGCCTACGAGCAGATGCCGGTGCACTTGCGCCGGGGGGGCGGCGAGCAGTTGCAGCCCGCCTACAAAGCGATTAACCCCCAAGCGCTCGTGCCAGCGCTCGAAGACAACGGCCAGATTCTCACACAGTCAATTGCGATCATCGAATATCTGGACGAGAAATACCCCAGCGTGCCCTTGTTGCCGAAGGAGCCTGCACATAAAGCGTTGGTGCGCAGCATGGCGCTGGTGGTCGCCTGCGAAATTCATCCGATTCAAAATTTGCGCGTCCTTAATTACGTCAAGAGCAAATACAATCAAACCGATGAGCAAGTGAATCAGTGGGCTCAACACTGGATCGATCTCGGCTTGACCGCCTTGGAACAGATGATCGTGGCGCAATCCCGCCCCGGCGAATTCTGCTTTGGCAAGGCACCAACCCTGGCTGATATTTGCCTCGTTCCGCAGCTCGGTAATGCGCGGCGCTACGGGTGCGATTTATCTCGCTATCCCAACATAGTCACAATTGAGAAGCACTGCATGGCGCTGGCCGCTTTCGCGGACGCAGCGCCCGAGAAACAGCCCGACGCGGAGTGAAGCCAAACTTCCGGGCGCCGGGTTCTTGCCGCTTCGACATCTGACTACTATCCTGCTGCAAGTCGTCTCTCATGTTCGTTCTAAAGCAGTTTCTAAAACAGCTGGTGCTGCCGCCGGTTTTATGGATGCTGCCGTTGCTGGTTGCGGCGATCTTCTGGCGGCGGCGCTGGTCGCGTAAACTGCTGTTCATGACCTTGTGCGGCATTGTTATCTTGCATAGCGGACCGATCGGTCACTGGCTGCGTTATCCTCTTGAGTCTCGCTATCCGCCGCTGTTGAAACCTAGGGACGCCGGACGATATGACGTCATCGTGGTACTCACCAGCGGTTTGATTCCCGCCGGCGGCCTGCTCCCTTTTCCCACGATTGACGAGCATATGTTTAGACGTTTGGATGAGGCCTGGCGCCTATACAGGATCAGCCCCAGACCGATCATCGTTTCCGGCGGCCACGCCAATCCCTTCACTCCAGATCGGGGTGAAAACAAGATCGCTTGCGACTACTTGCTCCTTTGGGGTGTGGCGCCGCATCACGTAATCGGGGAAGCTAAATCACGGGATACGTTCGAAAGCGCAGTGGAGACGGGCAAATTGTTAAAGGAACGGGGCTGGAAGCGCTATCTCCTGGTAACCTCAGCGGTGCATATGCCGCGGAGCATGCTGGCATTCTCGGCGGCTGCGCCGGTGCCCGTTGCCGCGCCGGGAGACTTTACTCTGCGAGCCGAGAGACTCTCCCCCCTTGATTTCGCGCCATCGGTCAGTGCAGCACGAGCGATCGCCTTGACCTTGCACGAGTATATTGGCCTGATTAACTATTACTGGCGGCTCCGGTTCTCGAACTTAGCTGAACTCGCCGTTCACGCTTCGCCAGTGGCGAGCTTTCACAGCGCATCCAGCTTGTGCCGGCGT
>DATACQ010000884.1:0-2150 GCA_036258955.1 Binatia bacterium | reverse complement strand
TGTGAGTGCATGCACTCACACACGAAGAAATATGGCCCGGAACCGGAAATCGCGAATCTCTGAGGAAGGCTTTTCTGTCGAAGGATTCGATCATTTGGTGGGCTATCACTACTCACCGAAAACACAGAAAAAGGTACAGTTCCATTACAGCCTCGCCCGCGTATTCACATATTTCGTTTATCCGATTAAGCTCGCAAACTGATGTAGCGTCCTTTCTCGAGGGCCTGCGAGAGGTTGGTGAACAAGCGCATGCATCGAGAGCACGCACGATTACAAGTGGAGAATCGTCACCTTCGGCTCGGTGAACAAACTAAGCCGGTTTCGAAGAGAATTGTGAAGCATGGCAACGTCAAAAGCTTAATGGCGGCGAGCCACTGCCTCAACGGTGACGACCGAGACCCCCAAGCGAACACAAGGCGAACTATGACGAAAGGTTGAGCGAATAGAAATCGATGCAGTTGTCGCGCAGGATCAGCCTTTTCACATTCGTGGAAAGATCTTGTCGGGCGCGAAAGCGCGGCAGGTCGGCGAGAAATTCCTCCAGAGTGGGCCGCTCGTGCGGATAATCCGACGGGTACATGAGCTTTTTTTCTAAGCCCAAGCCGATGACATACGGAATAATCCGTTCTTCCAACTCGCAAGAAAAGTAGATTGGGCAGGTTCTAATATAATGGGTCGGCTCTTTGCTGAGTAACGGCGCTTGCTGCGGCAGCTTCTCATATTTTTCATCTAGTCGTTCCATGAGATACGGCACCCAGCCTACCCCGGCCTCTAGAAATGCCATTTTTAGAGTCGGGAAGCGCACCGGCGCGCCGTCGAGAATGTAACTGGTGAAATGAATTTGCTGCGCGATCGCGTGTTCCATCACGAGAATCTTGACGAACGAGTCATAAAGATCAAGCCCGAGTCCCTGGCTCGAGCCGCCATGCACTGCCAACGGCACATTGAGGCGCACTGCCGTTTCATAAAGCGGGTCGTACATCGGATGACCCAGTCCCTTCGGTAAACCGGCGGCGGGAATTACGCCGCCCACCACGCCCAGATCCTTTACGCAACGTTCCAACTCTTCGCTCGCCGCTCCGACATCCTGGATCGGCAGCAAAGCAACGCCCCACAAGCGCTTTGGTTCCTTCTCCAGATACTCTCCATAGAGATAATCATTGTAACAGCGTGCCATTACTGCTGCCCATTTGACATCTTTGATATGGGCTATAGACAAGCCCATCGTAGGATAAAGAACCGAACCGGCGACTCCGGAAGCGTCTAGAAACATACGCCACTTCTGCAAACAGGGCGTCTGATCAGGCGCTTTGCGCGTGCTGCGCGGCCAGCCATCCAATGACGGAAACAGCGCAGTGAGCGCTCGCCTCCCTTCAAACGGCGGCGGCAGATAGCGCCGCAGCTCATCATCGGTTTCCATGACATGCCCATCGGCATCGATTGGCGCATAATCGGCCATTTATTTGTCCTCTCATTCGACCTTGCTAATGGAGTTCAAGAGCAGTTTTTACGTGACGAGTAAGGATCGCGGGCAGCGAGTGAACCGCCCTTTTGAGATATGCGGTTCACAAAAGACCGAGTACATTGAACCGTAACCTTGAACATTTCAGTTGCCCCAGAGAGATCGGTAGAATCCCTCGTCAACCAACTCTTGCACCAAACTGTTGTCGTAGAACTGCTCGGCTGTGAACTGCTTCGCCTGAGGGCTCTTCGCCGTTTCCTGATCCAAGACCACTTGCACGCCCTCACGCTTAACAAATGGAATCTTTTCGGTGAAATCATGGGCGTATTTCAGGCTACCGTCGAGCATACCCGGATCTTCGATTTTGGCGTATTTCGCAAGTATCTTTTTTGTCTCCTGGCGCCGTTGGTACATGAAATGCGTTGCCCTGCCGAAGGCCCGCAGAAAAGCCTTAGCCTCGCTGCGCTGCTCGCGCAGAAACCGCCGGGTGGTCGTCAAGCCGGCGATGACGAAATAAATCCCCTCATTTGCCAGATTGGCGATAACCCTGTTGCCCTTTTGCTCGGCGATGTAGGAGGCAGGCGCTGATAACGGCGCCGCGCTTATAGATCCACTATTTAATGCCGCCGCAAGTTCCGGCATACCACCTACCTGAATGATATTGACGTCACGTCCGGGCTGCAATTTG
>DATACQ010000883.1:0-1637 GCA_036258955.1 Binatia bacterium | reverse complement strand
TCGGCCTGGACGAAGTGCTAGCCGTGCTCGAAGGGCTTCAGCAGGAAACCGGCGACGACCGCTATCGTCCAGCGCCCCTGTTGCGCAAGCTTGTGACCGCAGGCTCTCTGGGCGAGGTCGCAGGCCGCGGTTTTTACTGTTACACTGATGGCAGGTGAAATCATGAAAGAAGCTGTTATCGTTGAAGCCGTGCGCACGCCCATGGGGCGCCATAGCGGCATCTTAAAAGACGTGCGCACCGACGATCTCGCCGCTTACATCATCACCAAGCTGGTGGAGAAGACCGGCATCGCCAAAGAAGAGATCGAGGACGTCTACTTCGGTTGCACCAATCAGGCGGGCGAAGATTCCCGCAACGTGGCGCGCAACGCTTCGTTGCTCGCGGGTCTCCCCTATACCGTTCCCGGAGCAACCGTCAATCGTTTGTGTGGCTCGGGTTTGGAAGCGATCAATCAGGCCGCTCATTGCGTAGCCACCGACAACGGCGAGGTCTACCTCGCCGGCGGTGTCGAAAGCATGACCCGAGGTCCCTGGGTCATGGCTAAACCAGCCAATGCGTTCCAGCGCGGCGATACCCAGCTTTACGATAGCTCGCTGGGATGGCGGTTTCCCAACAAACGCATGGGTGAGCTCTACTCATTGATCAACAACGGCGAAACTGCGGAAAACGTCGCCGAAAAATACAACATCAGCCGCGCAGATCAAGACGCGTTGGCGCTCGCCAGCCATCGCAAAGCCATAAAGGCGCAGCAAGACGGCCGCCTCAAAGATGAAATCGTTCCGGTGGAATTGCCGCAGCGCAAAGGCGCGGCCCTGGTGCTCGATAAAGACGAAGGGCCAAGGGCCGACACGACCTTGGAGATTCTCGCGGGCTTGCAACCTTCGTTCAAGAAAGGCGGCACAGTGACGGCGGGCAACTCCTCGCCGCTTTCGGACGGCGCCGCGGCGTTGTTGATTACCACACCGGAGAAGGCGGAAAAGCTAAGGCTCAAGCCGATGGCGCGCATCGTATCGTGCGCCGCCGCCGGCGTTCATCCGAACTACATGGGAATCGGGCCGATACCAGCGTCGCAAAAGGCGCTCAAGCGCGCCGGCCTCACGATGGCTCAGATGGACCTCGTCGAGCTCAATGAAGCGTTTGCTTCGCAGGTGCTTGCGTGCGCGCGCGAGTTGGGCATCGATCCGAACAAACTCAACGTCAATGGCGGCGCCATCGCTCTCGGCCATCCCCTGGGCTGCAGCGGCGCGCGCATCATGACCACGCTCGTTCATGAAATGAAAAAACGCGGCAGCCGCTACGGCCTCGCGACGATGTGTATCGGCGTCGGCCAAGGTATCGCCACCGTGGTCGAACGCATGAATTAGATTCAACTGCCCTATCGTTATTTTCTTGAAAGCCCCTAAGCAGCGCCTTCTGACAGCCGCCAGCGTATTCATCGTCGCCGGCATCGCGGTTTATTCTCTCCTCAGTTTTATCGCGCGCAGCCACCGGGCAGACGTTCAGCAGGAACTGCGCAAATTGCTCGGGGCGGATGTGAGCTTCGAAGTCGTCGAGGCGGGACTGTGGGATGGCTTCGGTTTTAGCGTGAAGGAATTCCGCGTCGCCGACGATTCGCGCTTCGCTGCCACTCCTCTCG
>DATACQ010000882.1:0-2451 GCA_036258955.1 Binatia bacterium | reverse complement strand
GTTGCGACTCGCTGTTGACAAGTTCCGAACTGAGGCAATATGGAGGTAGTTAAGCATTCAAACGGCCGGGGGGTTCAGTGATGGCTATTGAGCAAAGAACAGGAACCGCAGCGACTCTTGCAATTATCGCGGCCATTGGCGGTTTTATACTAATTTTTACAGGCAATCCTGGCTGGGGCTTAATAGTAGAATTCCTTGCCGGAGTGCTGGGCGCTGTCGGATTACTCATGGCGGCGTCACCACGAGTTAGCGGCGGAATGCTGAGCATCGCGGCTATTGTATTAGCGGTGATCGGGCTCGGCATCTCGGTGTTGGCTTTGATTGGAAGCATCGTGTTCTAGCGGCCCTGCGTTTTCGCGACACACGCGGTGCAGTTCGCAACCGCCGCGCCGCACTGCCCGCGTCACTGCATCCTAGGAAAAGTACCTCTACAAAGTCGGCCGGAGGAAGCCAAATGCCTGTAGCACAGAAAGCTTCGGAGACCTCCCGCAGCATCGGCCTTTTCACGATTAGAGGCATCCAAGTAAGACTCGATTACTCCTGGTTTATCGTTTTTGCTCTAGTGCTCTTCAGCCTATCGTTAGGCTATTTTCCGCAGACCTACCCCGATCAATCCGTACGGACTTATTGGACGACCGGCCTGCTCGCGACAGTGCTATTTTTTCTTTCAGTGATAACGCATGAGTTATCGCACTCGTTTATGGCGCTGCACTCGGGGATCAAGATTCACGAGATCACGCTCTTCATTTTTGGCGGCATGGCACGCCTCTCGGAAGAAGCCAACGATCCGAAAACCGAGTTCAAGATCGCCGTTGTAGGACCGCTCACGAGCCTTGTCTTGGCCGGACTCTTCTGGCTGATTCAAACCGCCGTACGAGGTGATCAACCGTCGATTTTCGTCGAAATGTTCGGCTACTTGGCTTGGATCAACGTCGCTCTCGCAGTATTCAATTTGATCCCAGGATTTCCCCTCGATGGTGGCCGCCTGTTCCGCGCGTTCTGGTGGTGGAAAAGCGGCTCACTCATCGAGGCTACGCGCGTGGCCTCGGATTGGGGCAAAGGGTTTGCGATCGTGCTTATGATTTTCGGTGGCCTCCAGATCTTCGCAGGTTCCCTCATCGGCGGCTTGTGGCTTATTTTCATCGGTATGTTTCTGCGCGGCATGGCTGAAGCGAGCTACCAGAACCTAATTTTAAAGAGATCGTTGGATGGCACGCGGGTCGAGCAAGTTATGACTCGGGATGTAGTCAGCGTTTCACCCGATCTGCCGGTTAAAGGGATTATTTCGGATTACTTCCTGCGCTACGGTTACCGCGGCTTTCCCGTTCGGACAAACGGCACCGTGCGCGGCGTAGTCTCGCTTACCGACATCAAGGACCTCAGCATGGAAGAGCAGGATAGAAAAACCGTAGGCGATGTGATGGCGCCCATCAAGGCAGAAATGATCGTGACAGCGGAAACCCCTCTCTCTGAGGCGTTAAGAAAGATGACTGAGGAGAACCTCGGTCGCCTACTCGTGATGAGCGGGAATCAGATGTTGGGCATGATCACGCAGACGGGCGTCCTCCGGTATTTGGAAATTCACAAGGCGCTGTCAGGTTCTAATCCAGCAAAGGGCTAAGCGCAAAGCGTTCCGCATTCTGGCGCCATGCGCTCTGCGGTTTGCCCATCGAGTCGTGAACGCAACCTGTTTCTGCTTGCGCCCTGCGTGCGCCTGGAAGTAGCGTGGCAACGCACTTGCCGTGAACCGTTGACTAGGCGGTATCGAGGTCGAGGGTGTGGGAGTCGGAAATCCAAGATCCAAAGCCTGAAATCCAAAGATCGTCTGTGCCGCCGGAATGGCAGGATAACCCTTCGAGTTGGTCGCAGTGGTTGCCGATCGCAGTGTTATCCCTGCTTGGGTTTGGGATCGCTAGCTATCTTGCGCTGTACCAATGGCGCGTGTTCTCGACCGTATGGGAGCCTTTCTTCGGCGCCGGCAGCCGGACGATTCTGAATTCCAGCGTTTCGCATCTCCTTCCGATCCCTGATGCGGCTCTTGGCGCGTTTGGTTATATCCTCGATGCTGTAACCGCCGTTATCGGTGGACAGGCGCGCTGGCGCACGATGCCGTGGATGGTCATTCTGTTCGGCATGGCTGTCGGGCCGTTGGGCGCGGCTAGTATTATCTTGGTCATCCTACAGCCGGTACTCTTCGAGGCCTGGTGTACACTGTGCCTGGCTTCGGCGCTGATTTCTGTTCTGATGATCGGGCCCGCAGCCGACGAAGTGCTGGCAAGCTTACAATACCTTAAACGCGAGCGCTCGATGGGCCGCTCGCTGTGGAGTGCTTTCTGGGGCACTGCAACCAGCAAAGCGCATAGCGCAAAGCGGTAAGCAAGAGATGGCGGTCGCGCTTTGCGCGCGCTCCAAGTGAGTGGGGCGGAGAACGCTTTGCGCTTACCGCTTTGC
>DATACQ010000881.1:0-1766 GCA_036258955.1 Binatia bacterium | reverse complement strand
TCGGTTCTAGGTTCAAGATCAAGTTCAAGTTTCCAGTCGCGACGAACTCAGGTCGACGTCCGAACCTTGCAGGTAAAACAAGTTCAGTGCCTATACGAATGAAACAGTTATGCTTCAACAAGTGAGAACCGACGTGAGCGCTCAGCTTCTCTCGCGACCGCGAACAAGAGAGAAGATGACGGACAGCACGGCGAAGGCGTTGATGAAGTGAACGGTAAAGTTAAACGCTTGCAAGTATACCTGGGGTGAGGTTGTCCAGGCATCCGGTGTTTCGATCTGCTGGGGAGTCAGGCCACTGGCGCCAAGCGCGTAAGTCATAATCGCGCCGGACAACGCAACTCCGATGGCGCCGCCGATGCGCGCGGTCGTAACGGTCATACCCGAAGCCGCCCCCACTTTATCCCGTGGCACGGTACTCAGAATCGCGCTCTGATTTGGAGAATTGAACAATGCCCAACCGAGGCCGATCAATAGCTGGGGCAGCACCATTTGGAAAATTGACGATTGCAGGGTCAACTCGCCTATCAGGTATTGCGCCAGGATGATGATCGCTGCCCCGGTACTGCATAGCAGGCGCGACCCCAAGCGATCGGAGAGCCATCCCGCCACGGGCGCAACTGCGATGATGACTGCGGAGCCACCCATGATAATCCAACCCATTTGCGTCGGCGTAAAGCCGATAAGATTCTGCAGATAAAAAGGAAGCAGAACGCTGATGGCCGACTGCGTTGACGTTATGAAAAACAAACTAAGATTAGCTGAGGTAAACAAGCGGTCGCGAAACAAAGACAGACTCAGGATCGGTGTTTCGGCTCGGCGCTCCACGGCGATGAAAATCGCGAGAGTTGCCAACGAGATAGTAAAAAACAACAAAACCGCCGGATGGCGCCAGCCAAGGTGTGGTAATTGATTGAGGGCATAGATGAAACCTATGTTGGCGAGCAATAAGAGCCCGGCACCCGCGAAATCTACTCTGATCCCGGCTTCGCTGCGGGGGCGTTCCCGTAACACTCTCCAGCCAAAGTATGCGGCGGCCATGCCAATCGGGATGGTCACATAAAATATCCAGCGCCACCCAAACGCATCGATAATAAACCCTCCCAGCGTCGGCCCGGCGATATAGCCGACGTGGAACGCCATGGAGGTCAACCCGAGCGCTTTGCCGCGCTCGGACGCCGGCACATTGACCGTCACCAGAGCCCGCCCATTGGCCATAATCATGGCGCCCCCGACGCCTTGCAACGCCCGGAACGCAATCAATTGCCCGGGTGTTTGCGCCGCGCCGCAGAGCAAACAAGCGACCATGAAAAGCACGAAACCAGAAATGTAGATCCATTTGCGACCGAACAAATCCCCTAGTCTACCCAATGTGAGCACGAGACCGATGATCGCCAGGTCATACACCAGCAGAACCCATTGGATAAACGAAAGATCGGTATGAAACACATGGCTGAGGGTGGGTAACGCGACCTGAATGGCGCGATGATTAATGGCCACGAGCGCAAGCCCGAGTGAGACCTGCCACAAAACGCGCTTGCCGTGGGAGCGCTGATCCTCGGTGAAGTCTGCTTCTGACATCTTAGAAACGGCGATTGGGTGAGGGCGACGTAAAGATCAAGACGTTCTGCGGCTCGCGCAAGATCGATTGTCGGCCCTATCCAAAGGAAAAAAAAGAGGGAGCGTGGCGAATTTTGCCGCTCCCTCTTTTTTTTCCTTTGGATAGGGCCGACAATCGATCTTGCGCGAGCCGCAGAACGTCTTATCTT
>DATACQ010000880.1:0-5151 GCA_036258955.1 Binatia bacterium | reverse complement strand
TAAGGCGCTGGTTATTTCTTCAGTTTGGCGCGCTCGAGCGCCAGTGCAATGGCGCCGCCGGGCTTAGACTCCCGTATGGGAGTGCGCTTGGGCTCGGGCGCTTGCCGGTCGCGTGGGCTGGTTTGGCCGCGTGTCTCGGGTGCGCGGGATGAGGCTTGAGGCGCATCGTCGAGGCGCATGCTCAGAGAAATTCGCTGGCGCTTCACGTCGACATCCAGCACCTTAACTTTGACGATCTGGCCGGGCTTGACGAGCTCGTGTGGATCTTTGACGAATCGGTTTGCCATCGCGGACACGTGCACGAGGCCGTCCTGATGCACGCCGATATCGACGAAAGCGCCGAAGGCGACGACATTGGTCACGACCCCTTCGAGAACCATATTCGGCTGTAGATCCGCAATAGAATCTACTCCCTCCTGGAATGTAGCCGTTTTGAACTCGGGCCGCGGATCGCGGCCGGGCTTTTCCAACTCAGCCAGGATATCCTGCACCGTCGGCAATCCGAAATGATCGTCGGTGAATTCAGCGGGCGAAACCGTTTTCAGCACCGCCGGCTGACGCATCACTTCGACGATGCTCTTGCCGATCCGCGCCAGGATCCGTCCGACCACGGGATAGGCCTCAGGGTGTACCGCTGAGCGGTCCAGCGGATTATCGCCCTCGTTGATGCGCAGGAATCCTGCCGCCTGCTCAAAGGTCTTCTCGCCCAGGCGCGGCACCTTACGAATGGTTTTCCGATTCCGAAACGCGCCGTTGGCGTTCCGATACTCGACGATGTTTTTCGCCGTGACGTTGTTGAGCCCCGACACGCGCGCGAGCAGCGGCGCCGAAGCCGTATTGACGTCGACGCCCACCGCGTTGACGCAGTCTTCGACGGTTGCATCGAGCGAACGCGCGAGCGCGCGCTGGTTGACGTCATGCTGATACTGCCCGACGCCGATGGACTTGGGATCGATCTTCACCAGCTCTGCCAATGGATCTTGCAGCCTGCGCGCGATGGAGACTGCGCCGCGCAGGCTCACGTCCAGTTCCGGAAACTCAGTGGCAGCCAACTCAGAGGCAGAATAGACTGAGGCGCCGGCTTCGCTGACCACTACTTTGGCGACTTTCCTGTCCGGCATCTTCGTTGCCAACAGCTTGATCACCTCCGCGGCGAGTTTATCCGACTCGCGGCTGGCGGTGCCGTTGCCGATGGCGATCAGCTCGACGTTGTGCTGCACCACCATCCTTGCCAAGGTCGCCAGCGATCCCTGCCAGTCGTTGCGCGGCTCGTGGGGATAGATGGTAGCCGTTTCCAGCAGCTTGCCGGTGGCATCAACCACCGCGACTTTGCAGCCGGTTCGTATGCCGGGATCCAGCCCGAGCACGCTCTTGGGACCTGCGGGTGCCGTCAGCAGCAGCTCGCGCAGATTGCGGCTGAATATTTTGATTGCCTCGGCTTCCGCCTCCTCCCGCAACTGCGTCAACAGCTCAGCGCTGACGTGCGGGTGCGCCTTGAGGCGCCATGTCCACTGGCAGACCTCCGCCAGCCACTTGTCGGCCGAGCGGCCGCGGTCTTCGATACCGAAATGCGCTGCGACCATGGCAACGCACGGATGCGGCACGGCGCGTTCGATTTGCTCTCCCAGGCTCAGCTCAATCGCGAGCACGTCGAGGCTGCGCCCGCGGAACAGCGCCAGCGCACGATGCGAGGGAATATTGCGTATCGGCTCCGAATAATCGTAGTAATCGCGAAACTTTTCTTCTTCGGCAGCTTCCTTACCTTTCATCACCTTCGACGTGACAATACCCTGCTCCCACATACGGCGGCGCAGTTTGGCGAGCAGTTCAGCGGTTTCAGCAAAACGCTCGGAAAGAATATCGCGCGCGCCTTCCAGGGCCGCTTTCGTGTCGGGAACGCCGCCTTCCGCCGGTGGATCGCTGACGTACTTAGCCGCTTCTTGCTGCGGGTCCAGGGTTGGGTTGGCGAGGAGCGCATTGGCGAGCGGCTCCAACCCCGCCTCGCGGGCAATCTGCGCGCGCGTCCGGCGCTTGGGCTTAAAAGGAAGGTAAATGTCTTCTAGTAACTGCTTGGTTGCGGCAGCTTCAACGGCAGCCCGCAGTTCATCGGTGAGTTTTCCCTGTTCGTCTATGGATGCCAGGACCACATCGCGGCGCTCTTGCAGTTCGCGCAGGTACAGCAAGCGTTCTTCGAGACTTCGCAGCTGCGTGTCGTCCAGGTTGCCTGTGGCCTCCTTGCGGTAGCGCGCGATGAAGGGCACAGTGGCGCCTGCGTCGAGCAAGACTACTGCAGCGACCACTTGAGGCACGCGGACGTTGAGCTCGTTTGCAATGGCTTGATTGATTTTCAACTGTGCAACTTCTGAAATACTATTGGCCATAAAAAGAATGCGAACGCGATGGATTTTTCTTGGGCAACTACAACTAGTGAGAAGGCAAATAGAAAAGTTTGGGAACAGATATTAGCAGCGGGTCAAAACAACGATCCTTCCAGCGAAGCCACAAAATTACGGACGAGTGTATCAGTAGAATTCTTTGACTTCCAGGTAAAATGCAGAACAGCGACTGAAAACGATACCGTTATTGGCCTGTTCTAGTGTGCTTGCGGCGACGTCCATGTCAACCTGGATTCCAGCGCTCCGTGCTGGAATGACAGCGCCGCCGAGCAGCGTCGTCTCGCTTTAGCGGCAATCTTGCCAGCAACACCACTTCGCTGGTGTAAATCGCAGAGACTGACAATAACGCAAGATTTGTCGAGAAGGGATTTTCGTTGTTAAGCCGCAAGAAAAATTATAGGGTCACTTCTATTGCAATGCGCTCGATTAGAGTAGCTCGACTGACCGAGCCAGCGAGTAGTTGGGTGGCGCGGAGAGCGGAAGTGACGCCATGAATCCCGCTATTATCGGCACGATCGTATTCGCATGCACGTTCGGAGGTGCCCTCGGCGGAATCTGGTTGAGCACCATGTTGCCAGAGCATCACCTCACTAACGGATCGAGAGAGACGGTGAAGCTCGGCATCGGGCTAATCGCTACCATCACGGCGCTGGTTCTTGGCCTCGTTACCGCCTCCGCCAAGAGTTCCTTCGATGCTGTAGACGAAGCGGTGAAACACACCGCCATGGATGTCCTGATCCTCGACCGGCTGCTTGCTCGTTACGGCCCCGAGACCGCCGAGATTCGCGGGACTTTACAGCAAGCGTTTGCGCGCCGGATCGACATGATTTGGCCGCGAAGTTCATCCCAACCTGCCCATCTCGATCCAGTGGCAGCGGCGTCGGCGCCGGGAGTTGAAGAAGTTTCGGACAGAATTCGCGGGTTACGGCCGCGCGATGACTCTCAGCGGTCGCTACAGTCCCGCGCGCTCGATGTCGCGCAGGCGCTGTTGCAAGCCAGGTGGCTAGTCTTCGCCGGCATCGGACCGTCAGTACCTCTGCCGTTTTTCGTCGTTCTCCTGTTTTGGCTTACAATTACGTTCGCGAGCTTCGGGTTGCTTGCCCCGCGAAACCCAACGGTCTTCACCGTCTTCTTCGTTTGTGCACTGTCTGTTGGTGGGGCCGTATTTCTCATACTGGAGATGGCTGGGCCATTCGACGGCTTCGTTAGAGTCTCCCCAGATCCGTTGCGCTACGTACATGCGCATCTCAACCGTTAGGCCGGAAACCATGGCGTCTGGCCCCAAAGCAACGAACGCGATTTCGTTGCCGCTCGTGGATAATTGCACTTACAACACGCTGGTACTAGATTCGTACTTGGTGGATCAAACTAGAAAGGAGACGTAAAATGGAAATTGCTCTTTACTACGCGGCCAACACATGCGCGCTCGCACCCTATATAACGCTGACCGAAGCGGGTGCCAACTTTGAGGTGCGCCCGCTCAATTACCGCAAGCGGGAGAATCTCTCGCCCGAGTACCTGAAAATCAACCCGAAGCACAAGGTACCTACGCTTGTGGTCGACGGCAAAATACTGACCGAGAACGTCGCCATCCATCAATGGGTCCATAGGACGTTTCCAGACGCGAAGATCCTGCCCAGCAACCCGTGGGACGAGTTGCAGGCGATCTCGCTCCATGCCTGGTGTGCGAGCGGCATCCACCCCTATCTGAGCCGGATCAACAACCCGCCGAAGGTTTGCGACGTGCCGGGCGCAACCGACAGCGTGGTCAAGTTCGCGACGGAAGCTCTATTCGAGAACTTCCAAATTGCCGGCGATTTGCTGGCCGGGCGCGAGTACTTCTTCGACCATTTCACGGCCCCTGACGCGCATTTCTTTTGGTGTTGCCGCCGCGCCACGCAGTTAGGCGTAGACCTTTCAGGGTTTCCGAACGTCACGGCACATTTCAAGCGCATGCTGGAGCGCCCGAGTGTCAAGAAGCTGCTCGCCTATGAGAAAGAAGTGAATGAAAGGTTTGCTTAGGAAAAGTTCGTGCGATACCATCAATCCAGTGTTCAACAGGAGGAGCCATGAAATCGTTGATCCCAGCGCTCGCAATGGCCATACTCGCAGTCTTTGCCCAATGGTCCTTTGCGCAGCAGCAGCGAAAATACGACGTCGATCCGAAGACGAAATGGGCTGTCGGCGCGAAACCAACGCCCGCTGACGAACTCAAGAGGGAACTCGATGCCGGCACGGTGAAGATCATCGACGTACGGCCCGCCGCCAGCTACGGGAGAGAAACCATCCCTGGCGCCATTAACGTTCCTCTTGAGCAGCTCGAAGGTTATCTACAAACGGTTCCAAAGGATACCCGCATTGTGTTCACGTGAGGGACGGGATCATCGAGCTCGCAGGCTGCGAAGCTAGCTGAAAATCTCGGGTTTACAGCGACGACATTTTGCCCGGTGAGCAAGTGGAAAGAACAAGGCTACCAAGCGGAGCCCGGAAAGAAGAAATAGGTTCGATTAACAACGTGCGTCGAGGCCGCCGGCGCGTGCTTCGCGCGCCAAGAGGATGCTAACCTTTGCGGCTGATCTCCTTCATCAGCTTTTCCCAGCGCTCGATATCCTTTTCATACTTTGCCGTGGTCGAGCCGTGCTCGGGGCGCCAACGCGTGAATCCCAGCTTTTTCGACGCGCTGCCGTATTCAAACTTTTCCAGCACGCCCTGCCCTTCAGGTCCTAGTAGATAATCTGCGAGCAATAGCGCCGCG
>DATACQ010000879.1:0-5017 GCA_036258955.1 Binatia bacterium | reverse complement strand
CGGCCTGGTGGGCTTCGGTAGCGGTGGCCCGGACGGGTGGCGCAGAGAGTGGCGGGAGAAAACAGGCGCGGAAAAATACACGGAAAAACCCGTCGACCACGTATCGCGCCGCTCGCCGGATACTTTCAAGGAAGCCGGTTATGTGGATCCTGAAGATCTCACGCCGTGGGGCGGCGCCGATGATTACATCCGGCTGGTCAGCCCGCTGCGTTCGCAGATGAAAACCAGCTTGTGCGACAATCAGCACAATGCCGCGGTAGGCATTCTCGAAGAGTACCCCAAGGGCACCGGACTGCCGCGGGAAGAATATTTCGATCACTTGCAGGAGCCCGACGCCAATTGGTTGAAATCGATTAAAGTGTTGCTGACCGTCGGCGAGAACGACAAAGGCCATTGGGTGCGCGGCGAGCGTCTAGACGACAAGCGGGAGATGTTCATGGCCGCCAAGTACGCGGCGACGACACGCGGGGCTCATGTAGTGCTGATCCCGCGCTATGGGCATGTGGGGTATGCGGAGCTTCACAACGAAAAAATCGCTTATCTCTGGCTCTGGGCTTATAAATCGGGATTTTTCGACCCATAAGATTGGCGCATGTCAGAGTGTCCTCATCCCACAATAAGGAGAAACGAACCATGCTTCGATCCCTAGGGCACCCCACGCTTGTCTTATTTGTCGTGAGCGCGTCTCTTCTCTGGCTTCTTGAGCCGTCGCGCACTCTCGCAGCTCAAGCCAGGCCCATGTCGGCTGCCGAGCTTGCGCTTTACAAAGGACCGGACCGTGAAAAAATTCTCCTCGAAGGCGCCAAGAAGGAAGGCCAGGTGGTCTTTTATACATCCAATACATGGGTGGCCGGCCCCGTTGCGCAGGAGTTTGAAAAGAAATACCCCTTCGTCAAAGCCAACGTGTGGCGCAGCGATTCCAAGGCGCTCCTGAAGCGGCTCTCGGAGGAATTGGCCGCTGCTCGTTACATCGGCGACGTCGTCGAGACCAGCCCGGAATACATGTCATTGATGGTGCGGGAAAAGATGCCTCAGGAGCATCTCTCGCCTGAGATGAGCGCGTTCGATGACGAGGCGAAAATAAAAGGTAAAACCGGGGTGTTCGGCTGGAGCAATCGGGAGATCTACATCAGCCTCGGCTTCAATTCGAAGCTCATACCTGCGGCCGAAGCTCCCAAGAACATCAAGGACTATCTCGAGCCGAAGTGGAAAGGCAAGATGTCCATTGCCGGCACGACCACAGGAGTGCAGTGGGTGGGCGCATTGCTCGACATGATGGGTCGCGAATTTCTCGAAAAACTAAGCGCTCAAGAGATCAACGTCCAGAACATTTCGGGCGCAGCCTTGTCGGGGCTGGTTGCTTCCGGCGAGGTTCCTCTTTCCCCGACAATTTTTAATTCCAACATCTTTACTCATAAACAGAAAGGCGCTCCCGTGGAGTGGCGGCCCCTGGACCCTGTGATTGCCGGCGTTGGCATATCCGGAATGGTAGTCAACGCACCGCACCCGCACGCTGCTTTGTTGTTCCTCGATTACCTCCACTCAAAAGCCGGCCAGGAGGTCGCCATGAAAGGCGGCCTCAGCTCGCCGCGGAACGACATTGGCACCCTCGAGCAGAAGTTCAAAAAAGTCTATATGGAAAGCAAGTACACACCCGAGGAGTTCGAAGCCAAGATCGGCGAGTGGGAAGCTTTGATGCGGAAGCTCTTTATTCGCCAGCGGTGAACGGCAACTCTCTGGAGATTTGATGGCCACTGTACTCGTCACCGGCGCCAACGGCTTTATTGGTTCGCATACAACGTTGCTCCTGGAAGCTCTAGGTCACCAGGTAATCCCGATCGACGTCGTGCCGCGCTCATCGGAGCTTTCGCTGCTGGGCATCCGGTCGTCGAGTCGCATCATGAATGTGACGGATGGCGCAGCGTTCCTCGCGGTCTGTGAGAAAGAAAAGCCGACCCATATATTTCACGCGGCGCATCCGCCGCGCGACGAAACGCCCGCTGTGTTGGATTATTGCTATCATGCTATGACCAACATTTTGGAAGCGGCCAAAAACCTCGGCATAAAGCGCGTGGTCTATTCCAGCTCCGCATCAATCTATGGCCAGCTACAAAAAGCGGATGGTGGTCTGATCAAAGAAGATGACGCGGTCACCATATATCCAACCTACTTCTACCGCGCCGCCAAAACGGTCTCCGAATGGATGGGAAATTTTTACCAGGAGAAGCACGGCGTAGACTTCGTCGCACTGCGCTATTCGTCGGTTTACGGCCCCGGCCTTTACCGCAGCATCCCCTTGGAACTCAAAAAAGGTATTCTCGGCCAACGCTGCCGGCCTTTTCTGACCCGTCCACTGGATGATCTGATTTACGTGGATGATGTTGCCGACGCCGTGCGCCGCGCGCTCTTTTCTGATCAACCGCTGAGCCGCGCTTACAACATCGGGCTCGATAAGGCTTATCGAAGTGAAGATTTGGTTCAAGCCATTCGCAACGCGCTGCCGGACTTACAATTCGAAATCGGCGCCCACCCCAACGCCGCTGAAGTCGCCCCTCATCGTTTGCGCAGCCCTTTGGATATCTCACTGGCGAGACGCGAACTTGGCTGGTCGCCAAAGGTTTACCTTGAAGAAGGTATCGCGCGCCTCGCGCGCTGGTTACAAGAAAACAAATCTGCGCTCAAGGTCTGACCGGACCCGAGTATAGAGTGATGCAGTGTGAGTTTGAGCCGCACGGCACCGTGCCTTTCGCTTTTCCCTCGCGCCTCACGGCTCGCGCCTCATGCCTTTCTGTTACGAATGCCTGCCGATGAAGTCGAGCACCGTTCGGTTGTAAAATTCGGGACACTCCCAGTATGGCGAATGGCCGCTCTCGGCAACGATCACGCATTCGTTGTTCGGGACATGCCGCGCGATCATCCGCATGATCGCCGGAGGCGTGGCCAGGTCCGCCGCACCGGTCATGAGAAGCACAGGCACCGTTAAGGTTTCCAACTTCGCCGGGGTGACAACGTTCGCTAATTTTTGTCTGGCGCCCTTGCCGGTCTCAGATTTGTGGTTGAGATCTTTCCATTTCTCGACGCCTTGCGGGTTCGCTGCCCGATATGAAGGCCCGAGCTCCCAGTACCATCTTGGAAGCGCCTCCGCTTCTTTCGGCCTGATCATGGCCGCTGCCTCTGCGATGTACCCGTCGCGTGCGGCGAGATTGTTGTTAGATACAGTCAGGCTCAGGAGCCGCTCAGGGTGCGAAAACGCGTAATCCGCGGCGACGCTGCCGCCCGCAGCGGACCCGATCAGGTGAAACTTGTCCACCTGCAAAAAATCCATCATGTGATGCAGATCCTCCGAACCCGTTCCCGGATTGTCTTCCGGAGCGAGATCTGAGTTGTAGTAATTGCGCCGCGAATAAGCGATGACGCGGTATCCTGCTTTTGCGAAAACCGGTTGTTGGTACAGCCACACCAGCGCGCTGCCTGAGGCAGGATGCAGAAGAATAATTGGGGTGCCCTCGCCGCCGGTATCCCAATACCCCAGACGAGCGCCGGGAATGTTAGCCATCCCCTCGTTTGCCGGTGCCTGCTCTGGAATCGGAACCGGTATCATAGGATCTTCGAGCGTTTGTTTCGGCATCGTATCCTCCCGAGTGTCTCCACGGCGCTACCGCGATACAGCCGACAGGGATTGAACTCTGGATGCGCCGTGAGCACCATGAGCCCTGTTGATACTCCGAATGATTTTGTAATGCCAACTGCGGTCACGTTACCTGCTTGCGCGCGGTTCAAACTCCAATTGTCAACGCAATCCGGATGCGATATTTAGAGCCTGACAGAATAGACCGGCACGCGCTCAATCTACAGGTACCCTTCAACGCACATGCGTTCTCTTTGGACGACAAGGGGGTCATCAATGTCCATCACCCCAGTTCGGTTCACCTGCCTAAGCCTTATTTCGCTGATTTGCCTGATCCTCGGTGTTACCGCCTTTGCAGCCGACGCCCCAATGACGCCTGCTCAGCTCGCACTCTATCAGGGAGCGGACCGCGAGAAGATTTTGATCGAGGGAGCGAAACGCGAAGGGCAATTTACACTGTATACTTCTCACACCTGGTTTCGCACTTTTGTAAAGGAATTCGAGAAGAAATATCCCTTCGTGAAGGCTTCCGAGTGGCGCAACGACTCCAAGAACGTTCTTCGAAAAGTGTTCGAAGAGGCGAAAGCCGGGCGCCTCCTAGTGGATGTCGTCGAGACCACGGCCGATGGCATGGGTGTCATGAAACGAGAGGGATTGTTTCAGGAGTACTATTCTCCCGAGGCGCGCCATTATCCCAACGAGCTCAAGCCTCGCGGTAAAAGCGGCTTCTTTTATCTGCCGGATCGTGAAACCTACAACAGCCTGGGGTTCAACAGCAAAATTGTTCCGCCGGCAAGCGCGCCGCGAACTCTTCGTGATCTCATCGATCCGAAGTGGAAGGGCAAAATGGCTATCACCACTACCACCACCGGCGTTCGTTGGGTCGGGAACGCTTTGGAAAACATGGGACGGGAGTATTTGGAGAAAATGGCGGAGCAGGATATCAGTGTCCAAGATATGGCGCCCGCAGCGCTGATCAACCTGGTAGGCTCCGGCGAGATCCCGCTATCGCCGACGATCTTCGATGCCAATGTCACTCTCGCGAAGCAGAAGGGTGCGCCGGTAGAATGGCGGCCGCTCGAACCCGTAGTTACCACCGTCGGTTCTGCCGGGTTGCTCGCCAAGGCCGCGAACCCGCACGCCGCGCTGCTTTTCATTGACTATCTTCTTTCGAGAGAGGGCCAGCAACTCATCATGAAAGGCGGCCTCTGGTCCCCTAGAGAGGACGTGGGCAGCGTCGAGCAAAAATTCAAAAAGAATTATCTGGATGAAAAGTATACTTCCGAGCAGATGGAAGCGAAGATCGGTGAGTGGGAGGCCCTGCTCCGGCAGCTTTTCATGCGCAAGCGGTAGCAAGGGAGTTTCAAGTTGGGTTCTGACCTCTGTTTC
>DATACQ010000878.1:0-5921 GCA_036258955.1 Binatia bacterium | reverse complement strand
CGTTATCGGCTCTCTGGGTTCAACGGCGCTGTTTCTGGTTGGCATGTTGTTGGCGCGCCGCCTAGGTGAAAAAAATGACAGGGTCTAGAGTCTCGCGTCCGGGTTAACTCGAGACTCGGACTGTAATTCAATACGATTTCGGCATTCCCAAGACATGCTGTCCCAAATAGGCGAGCACGAGATTGTTGCTCACGGGCGCGATGCTCAGCAGGCGCGTCTCCTTGAACTTTCGTTCGATGTCGTATTCGACCGCGAAGCCGTAGCCGCCGTGCGTCGTAAGGCACGCATTGGCGGCTTCCCAGGCAGCCTCTGACGCAAGATACTTTGCCAGGTTGGCTTCCGCACCGCATTTTTCATTCCGGTCGAATTTCGTAGCTGCCTGATAACGCACGAGATCGGCCGCTTCAATATTGGCATAAGCCTTGGCGATGGGAAATTGCACACCCTGATTGGCGCCGATGGGCCTGCCGAAAACTTCTCGCTCCCCCGCGTATTTGGCCGCTCGCTCAATGAACCACCGGCCATCGCCGATGGCTTCGGCGGCCACGAGAATCCTCTCCGCGTTCCAGCCGTCGATGATGTAGCGAAAGCCCCTTCCTTCTTCGCCAATCAGATTTTCAACCGGTACTTCAACTTTGTCAAAAAATAGAGCATTGGTGTGATGGTTGATCATGAGTTCTAGAGGTTTGACCTCAAGTTTCTCTTTATTTTCTTTCAAGTCTACGATGAACACCGAAAGCCCGCGGGTTTTGTCTTGCAGATCGTCGTAGTGCGTGGTGCGCGCCAGCAACAGCATCAAGTCCGATTGCAGAACCCGTGAAATGAAAATCTTCTGGCCGTCTATGACGTATCGATCCCCGCGCCGGACGGCGCTGGTCTGAATGCGCGTCGACTCCGAGCCCGCGTTGGGCTCGGTCACGGCGAAAGCTTGCAGGCGTAATTCGCCCGTGGCGATTCGCGGGAGATAGCGCCTTTTTTGCTCTTCGCTGCCGTGACGCAGCAATGTGCCCATGGTGTACATTTGGGCGTGGCACGCCGTGGCGACCCCTCCTGAATGGTTGATCTCTTCGAGAATGATGCTCGCCTCGGTGATTCCGAGACCTGTGCCGCCGTATTCTTCTGGAATCAACGCGGCCAGCCAGCCTAGCTCCGATAGTCTGTTTACGAACCCCTCCGGGTACGCTTTGTTGCGATCGACCTCGCGCCAGTAAGCATCGGGAAACTCACGGCAGACTTTCTTGATTTCTTCGCGAATCTGTTGCTGTTCGCTGGTCAGGTTGAAATCCATCTACGCCTCCTATAATGGCGTAGACTATAGCGCGCTACGTGGATTGCCAACAGAGGAGGAAGGTCATGGCCGTCAAAGTCGGTTGGGAAGGGCGTTTTTTTGAAGACTTCGAAGTGGGTGATGTCTATCGTTGCCGTCTGGGCCGCACCGTTACGGAAGCCGATAATATTTGGTTTACTCTGTTAACCAACAATACCAATCAGATCCATTTTAATACGGAGTACGGCAAGCGCACCGAGTTCGGCAAATGTCTCATCAACAGCGCCCTGACCTTGGCCATTGTTGCGGGGATGGGAGTCGCCGACGTGAGCGAGAATGGTTTCGCGCTCGGCTGGGATGAGATCAAGCTCCCCAATCCGCTTTTCGCCGGCGACACGCTTTATTCCGAATCCGAAGTCCTGGAGAAGCGCGAGTCAAAGTCAAAACCGCAATGGGGCATCGTCAAAGTCCGCACCCGCGGCATTCAACAAGAGGGCAAGGTTGTCATAGACTACGCGCGCAGCGTTATGGTCTGGAAAAAGGCCTACGCACCGAAGGCAGATCTGTTTCCCGAGGTTAAAGACGGGAAATAAGCCGGTTGCCCGTCATTGACTGGACAGCCGGTACGCTTGAGCGCCCCTGCCCGATTTCACGGTTTCTATTCGACTGGTCCTTGTCTCTTCTCGCCGGAGCGCCGGGAAGGAGAGCGATCCGAGGCCGGACGTTTTCACGAGTGGAAGCAGTCGAACAATGCAAAATTGGCCAAACGAGGTTAATGTGGCAGATCAAACGATACCTTCCCGAGCACTTGATGGAGTAAAGATTCTCGCGTTCGAGCAAGTGCTTTCAGGACCGTTTGCGACCTGTTTGCTTGCGGATATGGGGGCTCAGGTAATCAAGATTGAGCGGCCTGGGGTGGGCGATGTGATACGCTCCTGGGACTCGGTAGTCAGGGGTCTCTCTTCAGGCTACGTTTGGCTGAATCGCAACAAGCGAAGCATGACCATCGACGTGAAAAAGGAGAAGGGCAGAGAGATTCTTCAGGAACTCGCCAAGGGTTCGGATATTTTCTTCGAGAATTACGCGCCGGGCGTTACGGCTCGACTCGGGCTCGGCTACGAAAAGCTTAGCGGCATAAACCCGCGGCTGATCTATTGCTCGCTCTCAGGTTACGGGCAGGACGGCCCCTACCGCGATGTTAAAGCGTATGACCTGTTGATCCAAGGAGAGGGCGGTATCATCGCCACCACCGGTTATCCCGACAAACCCGCGCGCGCCGGTATCGCGATCGCGGACATCGCCTCCGGAATGTACGCCGCCATCGGCATCCTTCTGGCGCTTTACCAAAGAGAAAAAAGCGGAGAAGGACAGTTGATTGACATCTCCATGCTCGATTCGATTGTTTCCTGGTTGGGGTATTTTCCGCACCATTTTTGGCACGCCGGCGAAGAGCCGGCGCGGGTGGGTATGCGTCACCACTACGTCACCCCATATGGCCCCTATCTCGCCGGCGACGGGCAGCTCGTGAATCTCGCGGTGGCGAGCGCTTCGGATTGGGAGATCTTTTGCCGCCGGGTAATTGAAAAACCGGAGTTGTTGGCGGATCCGCGCTTTGCCACCGTTGAGGGCCGACGTAAGAACCGCGGTGAACTGGAACAAACCATAGAAAACATATTCCTGGAGCACGATCATAAATACTGGCTCGAGCAGCTCGAGCACGCGCAGTTGCCGCACGGAATCGTGCGCGGCATCGCGCAAGTGCTCGCGCACCCGCAGGTGGCGGCGCGCAAGCTTATCCGTGAGGCGCAGTCACCCGTCGGCAGGGTTCCTGTCATCGCCAACCCGCTGAAAATGTCCGGCAGCCCTGCGCGCTACGACCCAATCCCCGGGCTCGGAGAGGACACTGAGGCGATTCTCTGCGAGCTGGGCTACACCAACGAAGATGTGGCAACGCTTCGAGCACAGAAGGTAATCTAGCGGTGCCGCGCAAACCCGTCGTAGGCGTCATGGGAGCTTCGGCGGCTGACGCTCTGACGCGTTCCGAAGAGCAGCGGGTTGGAGCAGTTGCCGAGGAGCTGGGGAGATCTCTCGCCGGCAAACAATGTATCCTGGTGACGGGCGCCACAACCGGTCTCCCTGCTCGGGTAGCAAATGCGTTCCGGGCCGCCGGCGGCTTTGCCGTGGGCATTTCTCCTGCCGAAAACCGGAGCGAACATCTCACACGTTACGGCCTGCCGGTGGACGGCGCCGACCTCATCATCTATACGGGTTTCGGCTACAAAGGCCGAAACGTTATTAACGTGCGCTCCGCGGACGTCGTGATCCTTGTCGGCGGCGCGACCGGTACCCTCAACGAATTCACTATTGCCTACGATGAAGCCAAGATCATCGGGGTGCTGGAAGGCACGGGTGGAATCGCGGACCACATGCGCGAAATCATCGCCTTCTGTGCGAAACCGACGCGCGGCGTTGTGCTGTTCGACAATCGCCCCGACAGCCTCTTGGCCGCGTGTCTAAACGCTCTAGACCATTCCTGAATGGCCGGGCTGCGGACACAATACCGCGCTGCTGGGCCGCTGAGCCTTTGTCATTCCAGGTCATTTTCCCACAGCTTGCCCAATCCCCCAGATCCTTGTCAGGCGGCACTATAGACGGGCTGCGTCACACGGCATGCTTTCGGTCCTAAGTTACAGCTAGACTCTTACGGCAGGGTTCAGCCCGGATTCCTCAGTCGACCTAGTTACCGCGGAGCGAGGGGCGATCCTGAAGTAGCGAACACACCCAAGGATGCAGTTTCGAAGTCATTTTCACCCTTTTCGCTGTGGATGGTTTATAGAGTTTTTGGCAGGGCAGAAGCACCGCTGATCGAGGTTCGGTCAGAGGCAGAATCCTATTGGCTTCGCTACGAAAGGTTTGCTCCTCGCCTCCTCGTCAGGGCCAAGTGTGAAATCCGGGTTTAGAGAGGGCGAGATCGTCCGTCGATGGGGCTTTTGCCGAGGATTGACAGAGCGTGGACGGATTTAACATAGGATGGCGCAGGCCGATGTCAGCTCTGAGGAGTAAAATTGGGGGTGAAGCCGAAGAGCAAGAACGCGCGGAGTCTCCGTGTCAGGCTGATTCAGCTAGTCCTCTTGGCTCTCCTCCCAGCGTCGGTGCTGATCATCTATGGCGCCCGCGAGCAGCGGCGGAACGCCGCCGCAGTTGCCGAAGCTGAAGCGCTGAGGCTCGCCCGGATCCTCGCCGCCAGTCATCAGCGACTTGTTGACAGTACCCGGCATTTTCTGGTGGCCCTCGCGCGCATACCGGAGATACGAAAGGGGGAGCCTGCCGCCTGCACCGCCTTACTCTCCGATCTTATTGAGCAATACCCGCCTTACTCGAATCTGGCCGTTGCCGGTGTAAGCGGTAAAATCTTTTGTCAAGCCCGACCATCAGGGCAAATCACAAACATCTCCGACCGCGGATATTTTCAGCGGGCTCTCAAGGAACAAAGTTTTTCAATAGGAGAATATCAAATCGGCCGGATCACCGGCAGAGCGGGCTTGAACTTTGGCTATCCCGTACTCAGCAAAAGCGGCACCGTCAGCGGCATCGTTTACGCGGCGATCGATTTGGCATGGCTGGAAAACATCGTTTCCGCAGCTGAATTGCCCGAAGGATCTACTCTTACGATTTTTGACCGGCACGGCACCGTTCTCGCTCGTCACCCTGAATCCGAGAAGTGGGTGGGTAAACCAGCAGGTGATTCGCTGATCTTTAGAACTGTTCTCGCCAGATCGGAAGGAGTCACCGACGCGCCGGGACTGGATGAAATCAAAAGGCTCTATGGTTTTACGTCGTTTGGTGCCTCGCCGAGTACACGAGACATCTATCTGACCGTTGGCATTCCTGCGGACGTGGCGCTTGCCGCCGCAAACTGGACCCTACAGCGGAATTTGGCTGCGTTACTGGGAGCGAGCGTCTTGGCTCTCGTTGCTGCTTGGTATGCGGGCGCTGCGCTCATTCTTCGCCCGCTTAAGGTGTTGTTGGACGCAACCGCGAAGGTTGCCGATGGCAAGCTCAGCACCCGTACCGGATTGCCGCACGGCGAAGATGAAATGGGTCGGCTCGCCGCCGCCTTCGACAAGATGGCCGAAAGCTTGGAGCGAGAAAAAGCAGATGCCGAGATCGCCGCTTTGCGCACCAGCAAGAGCCTTCAGAGGATTAAAGCTCTACATGAGATCGACACGGCCATCAGCTCGACCTTGGATTTGCGCGCCATTCTAGGAGTGCTATTCGACAAGATCGATTCTGTGCTGCCCGGCGCGATTACCACGGTCAGGCTGATTGATAGAGAAACAGGCGAGTTTGCGCCGGTCGCGTGCAGAAATATGGATGAGGATTACTGGCGCGCAGGCGATCACAGAAAGATGCACGGTTTAGCCCGGCAGGTCGTCGAGAGCAGGTTGCCTGTGACGGTGGTGAACATGCAAAAGCACGCGGAGAGCAGCAGCCAGCGTTTTATCAGGGACATCGGGCTCGTCTCGTATCTCGGCGTGCCGCTGATCGCGAAAGGCGATCTCCTTGGAATCATCGCCTTCTACACCAAGGAGGAACATGTATTCGATACCGAAGAAAAAGACTTTCTGGTCACCCTCTCAGGCCAGCTCGCAAT
>DATACQ010000877.1:0-4005 GCA_036258955.1 Binatia bacterium | reverse complement strand
AGGATGTCCTTGACCCCGTGCGCATCGGCAACTAGATCGGCCGTTGAAAAAGACTCATAGGCTTCGTTGCGCTCGAACGCCTCGCTACAACGTATCACTGAATACGCCTCGCTCGTCGTTGCATCGCGCGCCTCGCCTCTGAGCCTTTCTGAACGGCCTCTAAATCGTTCTAGCTCTAGTCCGGATTGTTCATGCGACGGCGAAAACGTCCGACGTAGTGTGAGGTCGAGGAGTAAAGCGTCTTAGAGAGCGGACACACCCCCTCATGGCCGCGACCAAGAGGCTTGCTCCTCGGCCGTAATCGCGTGAATAATCCGGCCATGAGTGGGAGCGCTGATGAAAAATGTTGATCTGATTGTCCGCTTCTTGGAGCAGGCCGGGGTGCGTTGGGTGTTTGGCGTCCCCAGCGGGCCGGTCTTGCCGCTGATCGAATCCCTGCGCCAAAGCTCCATCGAGTTTGTCCTTACCGCCAGTGAGACTTCCGCAGGGTTCATGGCTTCGACCATCGGCTATTTGAGCGGCGTGCCTGGTGTGTGCGTTTCCACTGTCGGCCCGGGGGCGACGAATCTTACCACGGGCGTCGGCTCGGCCTGGCTTGACCGCGCGCCGGTTCTCGCCATCACCTGCAACGTCGGATCCATGTGGCTGGAGCGGCGCATTCAGATGCGCATCGATCACAACGCGCTTTTCAAGCCGTTGACCAAAGCAAGCCTTTCGCTGCGCGATGGCAGGGTTGCTGATAGCCTTGCTCATGCTCTAGCGCTCGCTACTGAAGAACCACCGGGACCCGTCCATCTCGATTTGCCGGAAGACGTCGCGGTCGCTCATTCAAGGGAAAACTCTGGTCCGGCGCCAAATACAGGCAAGCTTCCGGATCCCTCCATTGAAATCGTCGGAAGCATTTCGGCGGCACTACTCGCAGCGCGCCGGCCGTTGCTGATTACGGGCGTCAGCTTTAGCAGAAGCAAGGCGCCGGAAGCGCTTCTGAAATTTATCGACAAGCAAAGAATTCCTTTCGTCACTACCTTGCATGCGAAGGGATTCCTGCCGGAAAGTCACCGTCTCTGGGCCGGGGTTATCGGCCGGGCGCGGCGCACGGACGTACAAAAGTTGCTCGCCCGTGCTGACTTGATCGTGGCGGTGGGTTACGACCCTATCGAAATCAACTATGAAGAATGGGCCGGCAAAATACCGCTGGTGCATATCAGCACTGAACGCGCCGAAACGGGCAACGATCTGAATTGGATCCTAAACGAAGCCTGTGATCTGGATGCGGCGATTGCTTCGTTGGCAGAGTTGCAGGAATCCGCGAACGATTGGAGTCCCGGAGAGCTAGAGAAACATCGAAACAAACTGAACCGCTCGCTGCGCCCGCCCTCTAGCGGCTTCTCGCCTCATGAAGCGCTCGACATATTGCGCGACCGTCTCCCGTCCGACGGCATTCTGGCTTATGACGTGGGCGCGCATACACACCAGATCGCCAGTCAGTGGCGTACCGACCGACCGAAAACTATGTTGGCCACGAACGGTTGGTCGTCGATGGGGTACGGTATGCCTGCTGCGTTTGCCGCCAAGCTACTCTTTCCGGAGCGCACTGTCGTCTGCGTCGTCGGAGATGGCGGCTTTCAAATGACGGTGGGCGAGTTGGCAGTGGCGCGCCGGCTAAGTCTTGCAGTACCGACTATCGTGCTCAACGATGGATGGCTCGCGTTGATGAAAGTAAAGCAAGAGCGCAAAAATTATCTGTTGTCGGGTGTCCGTTTGGGAGAGCCGGTGGAATCGCCGCCGCATTACTTCGGCGTGTCATGCCGCTCCGCTAAAACCGCGCAGGAGTTTCGCGACGCGCTTGAATGGGCGCTCGCGCAAGATGGACCCAGCGTCATAGAAGCTTTTGTGGATGTCGGCTCCTATTCAGAAACTGTTTTCGATTGAGCGCGATCTTCGCGATGCCTGAGTCCACGCCTGCGCGCGATTCCTTTCGCTGGTCCGTTCTCGCCCTGGTCAGCATCTCTCATATTGTCGGCGCGGGGGCGCAATATGGCATCAATACTCTAGCGCCGTTTTACCAGGATGAACTGGCCCTCAGCCGCGCTCAGGTGGGGCTATTCTTTTCGAGTTTCTATTTGGCTATGACCGGCGCTTCCTTTGGCGCCGGCTGGCTCGCCGATCGCTGGGGCGTGCGCAGGACAACTCTGCAGGGGCATATATTCGTTGGTTTGTGCACCGCAGCCGTGTCGTTTGCGCCGTCATTCGCCTGGGCTCTGGCCGGCTTCTTTTTTGCCGGGCTGGGTTATAGCTTTCTCAACCCTGCTTCCACAAAAGGCGTGATGGTGTGGTTTCATCGTGACGAACGAGCCACCGCCATGGGTATCAAGCAGACTGGAGTACCCGCGGGAGGATTCGTAACAGCCTTGATTGCGCCACCTTTGGTTCTGCTGATCGGCTGGCGCGGCGCTATGGCGATGTTAGGGGTTCTGAATGTCCTGTTCGGTTTTATTTTCTCCCGCATGTGGCGCGATCCCGTTAATGAATTTGATTCGCGTTCCGGAGACGGCTCCGCTTACCGGGCGCGAAAGGAGCCGCTGAATGCCTGGGGCTTTCTCCCCGCGAGTTTCGGCACCGCGCTTTTTTTGATCGGACAGATGGCGCTGATTACTTACGTGCCGCTCTATTTGAAGGACTCCATGGGGTTCTCCGCATACTGGGCGAGCCAAGCTCTCGCAGTTGCGCAAGGCGGCGCTATGATCGGCCGCGTTGGTTGGGGCGTGGCGAGCGACAGGATCTTCGGCGGCCGGCGCAAAATCGTGCTGATCATCATCGGCGTCCTCAGCTTTATATTGATAGTAAGCTTGAGCGTGATGACCCGTGATACTCCTGTATTTCTGATTCTGTTTGTCGTGTTCCTCGCCGGCTTGTGCATCATCGGCTACCAGGGCGTATCGTACACTCTCATCGGCGAACTCGCGGGAACCACCCGCACCGGCGCCGCTATGGGCCTGATGATCACTATAAATGCCGCTGCGGCGACGTTAGGAACACCTGTGTTCGGGTATATTGTCGATCGGACCGGTTCTTATGCCGCCGCCTGGCAGGCGCTTGCCGCAGCGATTGCGCTCGGCTGCGTCGGGCTCATGATATTTCTAACAGAGACACGCGGGGTTGAAAGCACTGCGCGTCGTAGCGTCTAAAACGCGCATACAGCCGAAAGAAGCGGCCGGTAGAAACTGATGAGCCAACCTCCGAGTCGCAGGCCTAACGATGGTCATCCCCAGTATGCTGACCGGCTTGAAGACTCGGCAAAGAAACTGCACTTGAAAATGCAACGGCTGCAAGTTAATGAAATCTTTCAGCGTTCCACGCCCGGATGGTGGAATTGGTAGACACACGGGACTTAAAATCCCGAGGACCCGGAAGGGTCCGTGCCGGTTCGAGTCCGGCTCCGGGCACCAGCGGCGGTTCAGTATTCACGCCGTTCGGACCTCTAACTTCCCATTGATCGCCATCTTCCAATTTCGATCATCGCAGATGAATTCTTCATCACCCAGGTGTTTTGTCGTCAACGGATTAATCCCGCATTCCCAGTTGGTCCTGGAGACCGTCGTAGATGGCGAGGTCGTTGCGATCTACGAGAACGGGCGGGCGTCATTCAATCTGAGGCATGAACACAGATTTCACCAATTCGGAGCTAACGGCAACTGCAACGAAGTTTACATACTGCAAACGTTCTACGATGAGGTGATACAGATGTATACAGGAAGCGGGTTCCCGTTTTTACCGACGCGAACGCAACTCCCTGAGACTTCAGCACCTTTTCTCTTAGAAAATTAATTGCGCTCGGCATTTCCCTTGCTCTTCAGTGTCTGAGCAAGTGCGCGTTGGTTGCATGTACGTTTCGGGTTCGCAGCCAGTAACGTTATCAACGGAAACGGCGCAAGCGACCCATCAAAAGGAGTGTATCTCATGCCCGCCTCTCTCGACCATATTCGTCCCGATACTCCAATGGGC
>DATACQ010000876.1:0-3937 GCA_036258955.1 Binatia bacterium | reverse complement strand
CCGGGTCGTCATTACGCGATTCCGTACTAAAAAGAAGACAGCCGAATTTCTTGCACATCGAGTTTCCTACGAATATTGCGACAATCACGCGCAAGCGGGGCCCTACAGTGCTGGCACGATAACTGCCTCTCCCAGAGCAGTATCCGAATAAGTAAAGGAGGACCGGTTCATGGCGGAACAATGTGCACACCCGGAGTGCGAGTGCGAAGTTGAAGATGGCAACGGCGTATCCAAGGGAGAGGACACTTACTGCAGCGAGTTCTGCGCCAGCAGCGAGGGCGCAAGCCTCGAAGACTGCGAATGCGGCCATCCGCATTGCGCCTAATTAACGGTGAGCGAAGCGATCCTCGAAGCCACGGATGTTTTAATAGCTGAGGTTTCTCGGGTTTCTGAAAAACGAGTCTGAGAAATAGTATGCGGAATGTTCGTGACGCCGGCGAGCCGTCTTCGTGAAACTCGTAAGGTGGTCTCATGGCAAGGATATATGCGGCGGGCAAAGACAACGCACCGGTTCAGACGCCACACTTCGCCGAACGACCATTGAAAGAACTGCTGGACCTTCTGAAAATTTCTGGCTCAGAAAAGTGGTCGGGATCAGGTCCGGTAGCGATCGACTTCTCTGGCAGCGGCCCCTCTTTTGTTCAAATCGAGGTGCAAGGAAGTGAAGGCGAAGGTGTAGGGTGGCAGGAAGGTTGGCATTTAGTTTCGCTGCCGGCGAGTGAGGCTAAGAACCGCTTGGCGCTCATCCATCAGTAAACCGGGAGTTTTCGGTAAGCTCCCGATGCCATCCGATAGTGTAGCCGAACATCAGCGCCGCCTATGTTCGGCTTGTCTTTTCCTGAAGCCACGTTGCCCGCTAGCGGCAGACACTCGTCGTTTTAGGCGCTCCTTCCCTGCTGAGTTACAGCTAAACTGCGCGCTAATTCGCCGTCTAGCGACTGACAGTTACTCCATACGCGGCAACTTGTCCGCTCTTCGACATTCAAAATCAACCACGTAGATACGGCGTCAAGAAAGTTCCGGCGACGCTGCACAGTGGCCAAGCGCCGTTTGCCGCATTAAGCGTGTGTACGATTTAGGACTAGACATGAGTAGCCGTATACGATAAAATTTCGCGCCAGTAACCGGCGCCATCTTCCAAGGAATTGCCTGTCGTCTACGGCGCCAACTGGAGGTTCTACTTCTTCAACAGATGGCAGACATCATCTACATCCCGCCAAATTTTGGTATCAAAAAGTTTCAAACTGAAGCCGAGCTCAAGAATTTCCTAAAAAGTTTCTGCTTCGAAATCGTCATCAGACGCCGCAGTCGTGACGTTTGGGAAACAAATCGGGAGCCGAAGAGGCGTGCGATCGCCTACAAGAGTAGATCCGGGCTCTACATAGCTGCTCAGCTAAATGGGCGTAGACTCAGACCGGTTCGCGCGAGACGACTCAAGCAACATGGAGGTCTGGTAAAGCAGCGCGGGTCGGGGAACGGTGAAGTGCTTAGTTGATCGAGGCAGTCGCAATCGATTAAGTTCCCCTAGCGAGACTGGCAAATTACATCTAAAGGCTGGATCGAAACTGTTCGGACCCCTCTATACGCTTTCGGGATCGTAACCAACAAGGCACCGATCGACCAACGCCTCCGCTGTCGCCCAATCAAAAGTTCGAAATTCACGCGCCTGTATAGCTCCGGGCTCACCTGCGTAGAACATTTCGTACTGCAGGTGGCGGGAGCCGAACTCCGAACCGAGCACATCCCACAAGAGCTTCAGAAGCTTCACCCGTTCACGTCCGCTGGCCCTCGGCCAGCGAACGTAGCGCTCGATATCTGCCATCGAGTCGGGTGCGCGTAGTTCGCCCACTGTTGCCGGCAACTGGATCAGGCTGCCACCCATCAACCCGCGGATCTGGTTGAGCAACGCTGGATACATTGCTTGCTGAAAGACCTGACTCGCATAAAGCAAAGAATCTTTCGGGCGCATTACGCCGAAGCCATCCGCCGCCGCCGCGACCTCGGCACCGAGGATCATACCCTCGACGAGCGATACACGAGTAGCCAGCTCACCGAGCTGGGCGACCGTTTCGTTAGCCGCGGAGCGCCCGCTCAGATCCATACAGCGTTTGACTAAGGCGACGAGGAATTGCAACTTGCTCCATGATCGGATGTGCGCTTGCGTATTGCCTAGCACGTGCGCCGCGGTCACACTGAACTGCCCCGTTGTCAACTCCAGGTTCTTGTAGATAAAGACATCTTCCCAGGGTACGAAGACATTGTCGAAGACGACCAAGGAATCGCTCTCGTCGAATCGGCTCGAGAGGGGATAATCGAAAACGCTGCTCGGCCCGAGCCCATACGGCCGCCGCGGGTAAAGCTTCAAACCCGGTGCGCTATTTGGCACGACGCACGATATCGCGTAATCTTCATCCCCTGCTTTGAGCGGCAAAATCACTGTCACTAGGACGTAATCAGACATGACGGACCCGGTGCCAAGCATCTGTGCGCCGCGAATGACGATCCCGTTGTCGCGCTCGGCGGCGACTCCCGCGTAAAGGTATGGCTCCGCCTGCTGGTGCGCCGGTTTGGCGCGGTCGATTGTGGGGTGTACGATCACATAGCTGACGTAGAGGTCCTCGTCGGCCGCTTTGGCCGCAAAACGGGAAAGGTTTTCTGCGAACTGTTGCCCTCCCCGCGCGTAGAAGGCCGTCGAGCCTGCGAAGCCTGCGAAAAACGATGCAACGTGATCCGGCGAGCGCCCTAGTAATCCGTAACTCGCGTCAGCCCAAAATTTAATGGCGTGGCGTCGAGACGCCAAGTCCTCACGGGTGCGCGGTACGAGCCACGACTTGTTGATCGGCCGGCCATCGCGCGGAGAGGCATACGTCATCAGCTCGCGATTAACGCTATCGTGAGCGAGATCGTAGAGCTGCGCGACCGTCCGTACCGCGGCGGCAAAGGCTGGATGTTTGGTGACGTCGGCGACCCGCTCGCCGTTGAACAGCACGGTTCGGCCGTCGCGCAAACCGCGCACGTATTCGTCGCCGCTGCGAGTCATAAGGGCTGTTTCCTCATAGTGAAGGGGCCTCTGTTTAATGAGAGTTCGCATGACACCGCTGATAAGGCGCTGTTATGCGCCGCCACATAGGCACAGCGTCTTATCTCCCAAACGCTCCCAGCAAAGCAAGTGCTATCGTCGTATGGGGGACATCTTGTTGCGTCATCTTTTGCATGCGCACATCGCAAAACCGTTTGTAGACCTGTTCCAACACGATTGGAGCATTTTCGCACTGTCGGTGCTCGCACAGTATCCCTCGCGATCAGACCGCAAGGCGCAAGAATGTCTTCACGTTTGCACTTTGCCAAACGCGGCGAGGATCAAGCGGGTTGGTTTCGCAGAATCGGCGCGATAGGGTGAAATCAGACGAATCTCCTAGAGCGGAAGACCAACACTACCGAAGGGAGCTAAACGTGGAACGAACATACAAGAAGATTGAAATCGTCGGCGTCTCCGAAACCAGTTTTGCCGAAGCCACCGAAAATGCGGTGGCCAGGGCGTGCCAGTCCCTGCGCCATGTAGCCTGGTTCGAAGTGGCAGAGATGAGAGGGTTGGTTGACAATGGCAAAGTCAAAGAGTTTCAGGTAACCGTTAAAATCGGTTTTCGGCTGGACGATCAGCCGGTGTAATCTGATCTAACGCACCGCTGGAGCCGTGGCATTTTCGTGCCTTTCGTTAACCACACGGACGGCTGTTGGCGTTCCGCTTTCGCGCTGTTATTTCATAGCCTATTGCGCGCTCAACGATCAGACGAAGCCGAGGATGCCGGCCAGCGCGCCGGCCGCGAATAGCCACAACGGGTTCCAAGGCTTGCGCAGCACCAGCGCCGCGGTGAGGAGGGTCATCAGGTACCCACGCCAGTCGTGGTTTACCGCGCGCATCAAGATCGTCGCGCTC
>DATACQ010000875.1:0-2117 GCA_036258955.1 Binatia bacterium | reverse complement strand
CGCCGCGGCGAACAGTCTGTCCCGCAAAAGTAGCCACTGCAGCACCGCTAGTAACCAGATTAATACTGCCAGCCACTGTAAGATTCGGCGGAGACGGTGGCTGACCAGCGCGCGATAGCGACTGATCGTGCCAAGCGCCGCGAACGGAGGCATGCCCAGCCCAAAGGCGATGAGGCCGTCCAGAATCTCCACGGCCGCATATAGAAAGAGAGCCAGGTAGGAGCTCTGGAGCAACGTGTTACCGAGCAAACTCGCGAAAGTAACGTAGCCAAAGACGTTTGCCGTGAACGCAACCGAAGCGATGCCCAGGGCCAAGTAAGCGGCGTTCTTGATCAATTTGCGCGAGCTCCCGGCGGCTGCGCTTGCATCGAGCCGCTCCATTGCGCGCACTAGCCAGAGCGAGAACACAATCACCCCGAGCATTTCGGCTAAGAATAGTAGCCGCGGCACGAACTGCACGGCTGCGGCCAGCGTGCGTAGTTGATCGAGAAAGAAAAAGCCGGCCAGCGCGTAAAGCAACCGGTGCAGATCGGATCTGACAATGCGCCGCGCTACGATGATGCTCGGAGCGAGCGCAAGGACCCCGACGACAGCCCACAGGAGCCGCGGCGCCTGGGGAAAGATCCAGGGACTGCCGCTAACCGACAAAACGAGTGCGGCGGCAAGCGGCATTTCGAACACTGGCGCAGAGGGGTAAACGCGATCCGGCGTATCCGGCACAGAGCGCGCCCGGCGGCGCATCCACAGAAGCGCCGCCGCCAGTACGGTAAAGATGGAGACGCCGAGCACAAGCCGGGTCGGCTGCCGTTCCACGTAGGCGCGGAGCGCGGACCACTGCCGGGAAAACGAGCTCAGAACTTCGCCGGGAAGGGTGTGTGCTGACTCTGCCGTTGCGGTTATGCGCCATATCGGTGGACTGTCACTGAAGAACAGACGATCCAGCGCCTTGTCCCGCGCCTGGTCGAGGGCGGCGAGCGCGTCGTCGATCCGGGAATCCTGCACGCCAACGCGGCTTTGAATTGTCAGTGCGCGCGCGCGTTGCTTCTCAACCGCTTCATGCGCTTGCCGAATTTCGCTGACGACACTCTCGATGTGGCGCAGAACTTCTGAAGGGACATTCGCCTGCCGAGCGGCGTCAAAGGTGGGATGCCATCTCTTTGCAAAATCATTGAGCTGAGCCATATAACGTTCCAGCTCGTGCACCCGATTGGTCAGATCACGGTTCAACGCCGAGAGCTCCCGCCTGAGCCGGCTCCACTCTCCTTCCAGGCTGCGCAGCATTTCGATCGAAGGACTCTGAGCTACGATTCTGCGGCTCTCGCGCAGCCGTCCATCAATCTCACGAGCAATCGCGGGAACTCGTTGAGCTACGCTTTCCGTGCTTTGATCTGCCGACAGGTCAGCTCGTATGTCGCGGTAGCGGGCCGCGACCGACTCTGCTTCGGTGACCAGATCCGCCAGAGGTATGCTCGCCTGTGGAAGATCCGCGGCAGGAGCAGCAGAATCTGCGGGTGATTGTCCATACGCCGCGCCAAACGTCAGAACTATTGCAATAGCCAAGATGGAGTTGCTGAACGGACGCTGTGCTGGCCATACGAATTTTGAAAACCGTCTGCACATGTTCTACGGCTAACAGAAAGGTAATGTGCTTTGAAGCCTGCGGCCGCGCGGCTTTACATACGGCTCGCCGGGCGCAAGTATTATGCGAGTTCCGCGCTATCAGTCGGCGTGGATGAACCAACTACGAGGGAGGTATGTAGCTATGCCTGAGCAAATATCCAAGTACCCGGATGTGACCCTACAGGTGTTGCGTGAGAGCGGCGCCGTCTGCGGCCAAGGCGCGCCGCAGAACATTCTCAAGCAGTGCCCTCGGGAGCGCTTTTGCTCTCTGCGAACCGGCGAAATTTGCGTCTTCGGCATCAATGACATTCCAAAGATGACGCAGATCTCCTCTCAGGAGCTGGCCAATGTGGTGTGTCCACAAGCGCGCAAGGCTGCGCTGTTTTCCGGCATTTCGCCGCTGGAAGCAGCCCTCGTTCTTGCCCTGTTTTTGTCGGGTTTTGGCGCTGGCAAGCTGTGGCGCGGGGCGAAGAGGCGGCAGTAATGACCGGAGTCAG
>DATACQ010000874.1:0-1838 GCA_036258955.1 Binatia bacterium | reverse complement strand
GCCGATCCGCGCCAGGGTTATCATCCGGAGTGGAACAGTTACATTTTCAACTACGGGCGCAAAGAAGTGCAAAGCTTTCTGATCAGCAACGCGCTGTTCTGGCTCGACAAGTACCACGCGGACGGGCTGCGGGTAGATGGCGTCGCATCGATGCTTTATCTGAACTACGCGCGCAAGGACGGCGAGTGGATTCCCAACAAATACGGCGGCAAGGAGAACATTGAAGCTATCGAATTTTTACGCCGCCTGAACGCCGAGGTCTATGGCCATCACAGCGGCGTTGAAACCATCGCAGAGGAGTCGACCTCCTGGCCGATGGTGTCCCGGCCCAATTACGTTGGCGGTCTGGGCTTCGGTCTTAAGTGGGACATGGGCTGGATGCATGACACCTTAGAATACATGAGCAAGGACCCGATCCATCGCCGCTTCCACCATGACAAATTGACGTTCCGCATGATCTATGCATTTCATGAAAATTTCGTTCTGCCTTTGTCGCATGATGAAGTGGTCTACGGCAAAGGGTCGCTGATCGGCAAAATGCCGGGTGACGATTGGCAGAAATTCGCCAACCTGCGCGTGCTTTATGGCTACATGACCGCCCAGCCCGGTAAGAAACTACTTTTTATGGGCGGCGAGTTCGGACAGTGGCGCGAGTGGGCTCACGACGGAAGCCTGCAGTGGGATTTGCTGCAGTATGCCCCACACGCGGGATTGCGCAATTGGGTACGTGACCTCAACCATCTTTACAAGAATGAACCGGCTATGCATGCGCAGGATTGTGATCCGGCGGGCTTCGAATGGATCGACTGCAGTGACTCCGAAACCAGCGTAGTGAGTTTAATTCGCAAAGCCCAATCGTCCCCCACAATCATCCTGGTGATCTGCAATTTCACGCCGGTGCCGCGCCAGAATTACAGAGTGGGGGCGCCGCGCGATGGATTCTGGCGTGAGGTCCTCAACAGCGACGCTGCGGATTACGGCGGCAGCAATATGGGGAATATTGGCGGTGTTGACGCGGTGCCGATTCCGTTACACGGTCGGCGTTACTCGGTGACGGTTACGCTGCCGCCGCTTTCGGTATCATTTTTTATGAACGGGGGGTGAACAACTAGACCCCGGTTGGTTCACGAGATGGCCTCACGGAGCAAGCGTCTTTAATTGCAGCCAAAATAGTCTCGCTCTGGAGTCCTGGGTCTCGGCTTTCAATCTCGCCCGAGACTGTAGAAGCGCGACGGCAGACCTCATTACGCTGACACCGGCTGCAGTTTTCCAGGCATCACGAGTCCGCTAACTCTCGTGAAGTCATATGAGCCGAAACTCTAAGGCCGTTTTGGTTTGGCTGTAGCGGTTGATGGCTCCGAATCTAAAGAGGTCTTCGACCAAGGCCGGGTGAACGGTCGAGGCACAACCCGTTCGCGCTGAGGGCTCGAACACGAACGGCGGACGCCATCTGCCGCTACGGTCCACTGGTTCGATCAACGCGGCGACAAGCGCCCGCACGCAACGAAGCAATGAAAATCGCGATGGTAGCATCCGAGATCGTTCCGTTCGCCAAAACCGGCGGGCTCGCGGATGTTGTTGGCACACTCGCAGCCGCTCTGGCGAAGCACGGCGAGCAAATGACTCTGACGATGCCTTTTTACCCCGCCGTGCTCCAAAGCGGATGCGCGCTGGAGGATGCCGGCATCAAACTTTCAGTGCCGGTGGCCGGCCGGGAAGAAGAGGCTTCAGTGCTGCGCGCGCGGGGAGAAGGAAACATTTCTGTAAACCTGATCCGAGCCGACGGCTATTTCGATCGGCCCTTTCTTTATGGCACGCCGGATGGAGATTATCCGGAC
>DATACQ010000873.1:0-5222 GCA_036258955.1 Binatia bacterium | reverse complement strand
GGCGGCGCTGCTATGGGTTTCCGTGACGCCGTTGCAACTTTCTTCCGACACAAACCTGGTAGTCATCGCCATTCTGACATTTGCCATGACGGTTTATGTGCTGCGGCTATTGCCCGACGTTTTGACGCGCTTCGTGCTCTGGCTGCTAACTCATACGCTCTACCGTATCCGCGTGGTCGGTCCGGAAAACATCCCGCTCAAGGGAGCTGCGTTGCTGGTGTCCAACCATGTTTCGTTCGTCGATGCCATGCTGATTGGCGCGTCGATACCGCGCTTCATCCGCTTCATGCTGCATCGCGAGTACTATGACAATCGCTGGCTGAAGCAGTTTTTCGGTATGATGAAGGTGATCCCCGTTGCGAGCACGCCCCGCGGCATCGTCGCGTCTTTGCGCAGGGCGCGCCAAGAGATCGAGGCCGGCGAAGTAGTTTGCATATTCGCAGAAGGCGCCATCAGCCGCACCGGACACCTGCTGCCGTTCAGGCGTGGCTTCGAAAAAATTGTGCAAGGTTCCAATACGCCTATCGTCCCGGTGCATCTCGACAGGGTGTGGGGCAGCATATTCAGCTTTAAAGAAGGCCGTTTTTTTTGGAAGCGGCCCAGACTGCTTCCCTACGAAGTAACCGTGTCCTTTGGCGCGCCGCTGCCCTCGAGCGCTACCGTGCAACACGTCCGCCAAGCGGTACAAGAACTTGAGAGTAATGCGGCGCGGCATCGCCGCCATCCGCGCGATCTGTTGCACGCGAAATTTATTCGCACGGCGAAGCGGCACTGGTTCTCCTTCTGCATGGCGGATACCACTGGAACGGATCTAACCTATGGTAAGACGCTGGTCGGCGCTCGCCTGATGGCAGGCTGGCTGCGAAGCCATTCGCCCGGCGAAGCGATGGTAGGCGTGCTTCTGCCGGCGTCGGTGGGAGGCGCACTGGCGAATATCAGCGTATCACTGGCCGGTAAAGTGCCGGTGAACCTGAATTTCACGGCCGGTCACGAGGCCATGCGCCACGCGCTGGAGCAATGCGGCATCAAGACAGTATTAACCTCTCGAGTTTTTTTAGCCAAGGCGGGACTGGAAGAACTTCCGGGTATGGTTCATCTGGAAGAGCTGCGAAAAACTTTCGCGCCAACGCAAAAACTGCTGGCTCTCGCAAGCTCGTTCCTTTTGCCGGCGCGTTTTCTTGAATCGCGCCATACACGCAATCAAAAGCCCGATGACCTCGCGACGGTGATCTTCTCCAGCGGCAGCACGGGCACGCCGAAAGGGGTCATGCTGTCACACCACAACATCATCTCGAACATCGAGGGAATCGAGCAAGTGATCCAGTTCAAGCGCACAGACCGCATGATGGGAGTACTGCCGCTGTTTCATTCTTTTGGCTTCACCGGCACGCTATGGCTCCCGTTGCTCACCGGCTTTGGTGTGGTTTACCATCCCAATCCTACCGACGCCAAAACCATCGGCGAGACTGTAAAAAAATATCAAGCCACCCTGCTGATCAGCACGCCGACGTTTTACGCCGGATATATGCGCCGCTGCAGCGTGGATGAGTTTGCGTCGCTGCAGTATGTGATCTCCGGGGCGGAGAAATTGCGAGAGCCCATCGCCAGAGGCTTTAAAGAAAAATACGGCATTGAAATTCTAGAGGGCTACGGCTGCACGGAACTCGCTCCAGTGGTTTCGGTGAACATTCCCGACGTGATTCATGATCACGAGAAGCAGATTGGCAAGAAGCCCGGAACGGTCGGACACCCGATTCCAGGAGTAGCAGTGAAAGTGATCGATCCGGAAACCGGTGAGCCTCTGCCCTACGGAACGGCCGGCATGCTGCTTGCCAAGGGCGGCAACCTCATGATCGGCTATCTCGGCCAGCCGGAACTCACTGCGGAAGTCATACGCGACGGTTGGTATGTCACCGGAGATATCGCGTCCATTGACGAGGACGGCTTCATCCGGATCACCGATCGCCTGTCGCGCTTCAGCAAAATCGGCGGCGAGATGGTGCCGCACGTGAAAATCGAAGACGTGATCAATGAACTTGTGGGCGGCGCCGGCTGTGCCGTGACGGCCCTCTCCGATCCGCAACGGGGCGAGAAGCTGGTCGCGTTCTATGCCGCCAACGGGGTCAGCCCTCAAGAGCTTTGGGACAAGCTCAATCATTCTGAGTTACCCAAGCTGTGGATTCCCAAACGCGAAAATATTCATCCGATCGACGCCATCCCCCTCCTTGGCTCAGGCAAAGCCGATCTCAAGAAAGTCAAACAGCTGGCGCTGCAAGCCGAGCGTGGCGGCGAATGAGCCCGGGCCGTGAACTTCACCAAGGAGCCTCACCTTCACTGTCGCCCGCAAACCGGCGCGGGGAACTTATGAACGTTGGCTTCGCAGCGGCTGCATGTTTCTTTGCTCCCACTTTCAGGCGGTGTGTTCACAAGTACAAAGATTGAATCAGCAAAGTCACCATGGTAAACAAACGCTCGACTGTGGAGGACCATTGAGATAATGAATTTCCACGATCTCGCCGATAAAGCGCTGCAAGGCATCATTCCTGATCGGGCGGAATTGAAAGCGGTTTTAGATGCGCCGGATGAACAGATACCAGAACTGGTCAGCGCGGCCTTCAAAGTGCGTCACCATTATTACGGCAGGCGCGTGCAGATTCATGTTTTGCAAAATGCGAAGAGCGGCCTCTGCCCGGAAGACTGCCATTATTGTTCGCAATCCTCGGTTTCCGATGCGCCCATTGATCGTTACCCTTTCATGAGCAGGGAACAACTCGTGGAAAACGCCAAACGCGCCAAAGCGGCCGGCGCGGTGCGATTCTGTATCGTTAACAGCGGCCGAGGGCCTACCAACAAAGAGATCAGCGAAATCGCCGCCGCCGTGCGCGAGATCCGCGCGGAAACGGGCATGAACATTTGCTGTTCGCTCGGCCTGATGAGCGAGGACAAAGTCCGCGCCTTGAAAGAAGCCGGCGTCGGACGGATCAATCACAACCTGAACACAAGCGCTCACCATCATCCGGAGATCGTCACCACGCATAGTTATGACGATCGTCTCGCAACGGTTCAAAATGTCAAAAATGTGGGGGTCGGCACCTGTTCAGGCGGCATTATCGGGATGGGCGAGAGCGACGACGACATCATCGATCTCGCCCTCACTCTGCGGTCCTTGGATATCGAATCGATCCCGGTAAACTTTTTGAATTCGATTCCCAAGACTCCGTTCGAAAACAAACGAGAACTGACGCCGCAGCGCTGTCTCAAGGCGCTCTGCCTGTTCCGCTTTGTCAATCCCAGTAAAGAAATTCGCGTTGCCGGCGGCAGAGAAGTCAATCTGCGCTCGTTGCAGCCGCTAAGCCTGTATCCGGCGAACTCGATTTTTGTAAACGGGTATCTAACGACCCCCGGGCAAGAGGCATCCGACGCCCATCAGATGATTCGCGATCTCGGTTTCGAGCTAGATCAACCCGCGCCGATCTAATGTCAGAAAGATCCTTTTGTTTCTCAGAACCTTGCGTCTTTGCGTCCCTTCGGCGTTGCTCAGGACATGCTTTGCGAGAGGCACTCCGAATTTTTGTTGCGGCTCCCGCTGCGCTAGGAGCTTTGTGGTGAAACTCGTGTTGCTGTTTGCGGCCTGCGAATGTACCGCGCCGGACGGGGTCACTTCCACCATGTGATCATCAGCACGCCACTGACGATCATGGCCGCGCTGAGGACGATGCGCAGTGTCACCCGTTCAACGTCGCGCAGAAAGACCGCGGCTAAAATCAAGGAAAAAAACGGGCCGGTGCTGCTGATCGGGATCACCACGGACACCTTCCCCAAGTCGAGAGCGAAGTAGATGCAGATCATTGCGAGGCTTACAGTCATGCCGGCCGCGAGGAACCAGCCGAAGCATCGGCGGTTCATTTTCCAGGTCTCGTGAGTCTTTTCCACGTACCACATCGTTAGAACGGAAATGATCAAAGAAGAGCTTGCCGTAACCGCTGCGGCGAGAATTGGGTGCGGCATCGCGGCAAGGCCAAACTTTCGCACCACTTGCGACGCCCCGGCCAGAGCCGAAGCCGCGATAGGATACCAAAGATACACCGCGGACCCGGTGAGTTTCATGGAATCAGCGCGCCAGGACAACAATGTGATGCCGGCGATGATCATGAAAGTTGCCGCTACGATCGGCAGGGTGACCTCCTCGCCGAGAAAAATGATCGCCATCATGGCGCTGAACAATGGGGTTGTAGCGCGAATAGGATCTGTGACAGCGATGCCCAAAGCGTCGATGCCTTTGTAGGTTAGTAAGCGAGTCAACCCCGGCTGAAAAAAACCCACAGCGACAAAGATGAGAATGGAAGCGCTATTGACAGAAAAGAGCGGGACGAATAAGAACGTGAGGCCCCAGAGAAAAACGATGTTGATTGCGAGACTGCTGATCACGGCGGTAGCGGGATTGGAGTAGCGCAGCGCCTTCTTGGTCAGCATATTATGAAGCGCAAAGAAGAAGGCGTTGGCCAGGGCGAATAGCTCAGCGGGCATGGGAATTCCGATTCCAAGCCCTGCTGAACGAAGGCAAAGGCACGCGGCGCATGGACGTAAGCGAGCAGCTGTAACCCAACGACTAGCTATATAAGCATTCATGACAAACGGCAAAGTGACAGGCGCGTTAGAGTCTTTCTGTTTCAAAGATTCAAGTCGCCCGACTGGGTCCGAATGGCGCCGCTCAACTCCTGAGCCGCGAAGTTTGGGAAAATGTTTTTCTCTCTTCGCGGCTTTGCGCCTCCCAACGACATTAAGACCTCTCACTGAGAGGCGCCCGGTGGCAAATCCGCGGTGAATTGCTAGACAAGGAGCTTCTACGGCGCCTGCTTTAAAAATTTTTGTCGCCTCACTCGCTCTGTTTACCGCCACCGGCAGCTCAACAGTGAAGCGCCACCGCCAAACCGCGCCAGCAGCCGGCGCAGCTTCGTCTATCCATCACGAAGCCGGCGAACGGGTTCGGCAGAATTATTCGCGCTACACCGGACGACTGGCGGCTTTCCATACAGCGCTCGCGGGGGCGGTCATAAACCAAACTCCAGGTCAGCTTGCAATCCTCGAATCCGCCGCGCCGGTCGTGCACGGCTATCAGATCTTGCCAAAGATCATTCCTGACGCGCCCTCTGCAACGCTGCGGCTGCACTCCTCACATTACAGTTGGCCTGCGACACAAGCACTCATCGATCATGCCATGG